>JAAZLY010000105.1 GCA_012799115.1 Bacillota bacterium | reverse complement strand
GAAAGGAGGATGGGGAATGGCAAAAGTTCATGTAAAACGTGGAGATACAGTGGCCATACTTTCCGGTGACAGCAGCGGTAAGCGGGGCAAGGTCTTGGAAGTGAATCCTCGGAGTGGTAAGGTTTATGTAGACGGTGTCAACATTCAAAAGAAGCATACCAAGCCTACTCAAACGAATCCGCAGGGAGGCATCATTGATACACCGGGACCCATCGATGCATCTAACGTAGCCGTAGTTTGTCCGAGCTGTAAGAAGCCTACTAGGATAAGTCGTGAGCGACAGGCTAATGGTGAGTTGGAGCGGCACTGCAAGAAATGTGGTAAGTCAATAGATTAGAGTTTGCTTTTGTCAAGCATCGATGATGTGTTTGAGAAGGGGGGAGTAGTGCTTGGCACGGTTTAAGGAAAAATACCAAACCGAAGTGGTACCAGCAATGATTGAACGCTTTGGTTATGACAATGTCATGCAGGTACCCAAGGTTGATAAAATTGTTTTGAATATTGGCGTAGGCGAAGCTGTGCAAGACCCAAAGGCATTAGAAGCAGCAGTAAGAGACCTCGAAATCATTTCGGGCCAAAAACCTGTTATCAACCATGCCAGAAAGTCTGTAGCAGCATTTAAGCTCCGTGAGGGAATGGCCATTGGCTGTAAGGTGACCCTGCGCGGTGAGCGCATGTACGAATTTCTTGATCGGTTGATCAGCATCACGCTTCCGCGTATCCGCGACTTCAGGGGTGTCTCTGAAAAGTCCTTTGACGGACGCGGGAACTACAGTATCGGCTTACGCGAGCAGTTGGTCTTTCCTGAGATTGAGTACGATAAGATCGATAAGGTTAGAGGCCTGATGGTTGTAATTGGTACCACTGCTCAGACCGATGAAGAAGGATATGAACTCTTGAAGCTTATGGGTATGCCATTTAGAAGCTGAAAGGAGAGATATTGTGGCGAAGAAATCAATGATCGTCAAGGCGCAGCGTAATGCAAAATTCAAAGTGCGCCAAGTGAATCGTTGTAGAATTTGCGGGCGTCCCCGTGGTTACATGCGCCGTTTTCAAATGTGCCGTGTATGCTTCCGGAAATATGCTAACGAAGGGCAGATTCCTGGAGTAACCAAATCCAGCTGGTAGGGGTCCGAAAGGAGGTTTCCTGAATGGTAATGACTGATCCAATTGCGGATATGCTCACACGGATTCGGAATGCAAGCTCCGTGAAGCACGAATCGGTAGATATTCCCCGTTCAAAGCTTAAGGAAGAATTAGCTCGGATTCTCAAGGACGAGGGATTCATTAGAGAGTACAAAGTTTTGGAGAATGATAAGCAAGGCACTATTCGTGTGTACTTGAAGTATGACTCTAACAAAGGCCAGATCATTAAAGGCATCAAGCGTATTAGCAAGCCTGGCTTGAGAGTCTATACAAATAAGGATGAAGTTCCAAGAGTGTTAGGTGGCCTCGGTGTGGCTATCTTATCAACGTCTCGAGGAATCATGACAGACCGCAGTGCTCGTAAAGAGGGCGTTGGCGGCGAAGTAATTTGCTACGTTTGGTAAAGGAGGGGAAAGAATGTCCAGAATAGGAAGAGCTCCAATCGAGGTTCCTGCAGGTGTTGAGGTCAAGATTAACGGCAACGTTATCGACGTCAAAGGCCCAAAGGGTAGCCTCAGTCGAGAATTCCATCCTGAGATGCAGGTTGAACTGGGTGAGGGTGTGATCAACGTAACCAGACCTAGTGATAACAAAGAACACCGTTCCCTCCACGGACTGACTCGTACTTTGATTGCGAACATGGTTCAAGGGGTAACGGTAGGATTTACTCGCAATCTCGAGATTGTCGGAGTAGGGTACAGGGCAGCAAAACAGGGAAATAAACTTGTGTTGTCATTGGGTTACTCTCATCCCATCGAAGTAGATCCAGCACCAGGTATTGAAATTGAAGTAACAACACCAACTAAGATCTCTGTCAAGGGTATTGATAAAGAGCTCGTTGGTCAAACGGCTGCCAACATTCGCGACTTCAGAAGACCTGAACCTTACTTGGGTAAGGGTGTTCGTTATGAAGGTGAAAAAGTGCGCAGAAAAGCAGGCAAAGCAGGTAAAGCTTAAGGGAGGGTAAATGATGGCCAAGTATAGTCGGCGTGAAGCGAGGGAGCGTAGACACAAGCGTTTAAGGCAACGTGTGGTTGGAACCGCACAGCGTCCAAGACTCAATGTCTATCGTAGCCTACATCATATTCACGCTCAAATCATTGACGATAGCATTGGACACACTTTGGTTTCTGCCTCCTCTGTAGAACCTGAACTGCGTGGAAAGTTGGGCTCCACAGGGAACAAAGAAGCAGCCAAAGAAATCGGGCTTGCATTAGCCGAGCGGGCTAAAGCGGCAGGTATCACACAAGTTGTATTTGATCGTGGCGGCTACATTTATCACGGCAGAATTGCTGCTTTAGCAGACGGTGCCCGTGAAGGTGGCTTGGAATTTTAGGTGCAAGGGAGGGAAACGAACTTGTCGAAACGAACTGAAACAAGTGGCGTAGAGCTACAAGAGCGCTTAGTTAATATTAACCCTGTCTCGAAGACCGTTAAAGGTGGTCGGACTCGTTCCTTTAGTGCCTTGGTGGTCGTTGGAGACGGCAATGGTATGGTAGGCATGGGCCTAGGCAAGGCAAAGGAAGTTCCTGAAGCCATCCGCAAGGCTACAGAAGAAGCCAAGAAGAATATGATCGAAGTACCAATGGTCAAAACGACAATTCCTCACGCCGTTACGGAAACGTATGGTGGAGCACGGGTTTTGCTAAAACCGGCTTCGGAAGGTACAGGAGTTATTGCAGGTGGAGCAGTACGTGCTGTTTTAGAATCAGCCGGTGTACGGGATGTGTTGACCAAGTCCCTGGGCTCTTCCAACCCCATTAACGTTGTGAGGGCGACACTAAAAGGGCTTAGCAGCCTAAGAACCGTGGATGATGTGGCCCGGCTTCGCGGGAAGACTCCCGGAGAAATCTTAGGTTAGGGGGCGAAAGTTGTGGCAAAGTTGAAGGTAACGTACAAAAAGAGTGTTATTGGTTACGCACAAGACCAAAAGGATACCGTAGCAGCCCTTGGTTTGAGAAAGCTCGGTACATCCGTTGTGCATGATGATAACCCAGCAATTCGGGGTATGCTCCACAAAGTTCGACATTTGGTTGAAGTGGAAGAATTAGACTAGGCAGAGGGGGTGTAAGTGTGCGGATTCATGAACTTAAACCCGCAGAAGGTAGCACGCATAGAAAGAAAAGAGTAGGCCGAGGAATAGCTTCTGGTTGGGGCAAGACCTCTGGCAGAGGCCATAAGGGTCAAGGTCAGCGCTCCGGTGGTGGCAAGGGTCCATACTTTGAAGGAGGCCAAACTCCTCTCGTCAGGCGACTGCCTAAGCGTGGATTCACGAATGTGTTTCAAAAAGTATACGCTGAAGTCAAGTTGAATGACCTGAATCGGTTCGCACCGGGTACAGTGATCACTCCCGAACTCTTGATTGAATCTGGGCTTGTCAAGAAAGTGAACGATGGGATTAAGATTCTCGGCAATGGCGAGATCAATCAGGCTTTGACGGTGCAGGCTCACAGTTTCACAAAATCGGCAGCAGCCAAAATCGAAAAGGCTGGCGGCACAGTAGAGGTGATCTAGTTGCTAGCTGCATTGAAAAATGCAATGAAAATCCCCGATCTGAGGAGAAAGATCCTCTATACCGTCACCCTACTTGCTGTCTACAGAATTGGCTCGTTTGTGCCAGTTCCTGGTGTGGACGCAGTAGGGTTAGCCCAACAATTAGGGGTTGACGGTGGAAATCTCTTTGGCTTCTTGAACCTTTTCACCGGGGGAGCTTTGGAAAGATTTACTGTATTCGCGCAGGGTGTAAGCCCATACATTACAGCGTCGATTGTCATGAACTTGTTGTCCATTGTCGTGCCTAGCTTAGAGAAGTTGTCTAAAGAAGGGCCTGAAGGACGGAAAATCATTGCTCAGTACACTCGTTATGCAACAGTTGTCTTAGCCCTGGTTCAAGCGGTAGGAACCACTGCCATGGCTCGTTCCTGGGGTGTTGTAGCGAATCCGAACTTCTTTGGTCTGACTCTGATTACTCTGACCCTTACAGCCGGTACCATGTTCACCATGTGGCTGGGGGAGAAAATCTCGGAAAAAGGTATTGGCAATGGAATATCTTTGCTCATCTTTGTAAACATTGTGGCGGCTATGCCTACACAATATCTCAATGCTTTCAGAGCCGTTGGCCAAGGCGGGTTACACGTTGCAAGTTTGATCGTGTACCTGTTGATCACAGTTCTTGTGATTGCAGCAGTCGTCCTAATTACCAGAGGCGAACGCAGAGTTCCTGTCCAGTATGCTAAGCGCGTGGTAGGTCGTAAGGTCTATGGTGGCCAGTCTACTCATATTCCGCTCAAGGTCAACCAAGCAGGGGTTATTCCGGTCATTTTTGCATCATCTGTCTTGACCTTCCCCCTCACTCTCGCTCAGTTCATTCCTGGAGTGAAGGCATTTGTGGATCGTTGGCTTGACTACGGTTCCTTTGGTTACAACTTGATTTTCGTTATCTTGGTGTTTTTCTTCACCTATTTCTACACCGCAGTAACCTTCAACCCGATTGAGGTTGCTACGAACATGAAGAAAAATGGTGGCTACATTCCAGGCCTTAGACCTGGAAAACCCACTTCAGACTATTTGGATAAGATTCTATCTAGAATCACGTTGCCGGGAGCATTCTTCTTGGCTGGCATCGCCGTTCTACCATTTGTTGTAGGTGCAATAACCAGAATTCCTTCCAACATCCTTTCGTTTGGCGGTACTGGTATGTTGATTATTGTAGGCGTAGCACTTGAAACAATGCAGCAGATTGAAGCCCACTTGCTCATGAGGCACTACGAAGGTTTCCTGAAGTAAAAGGAGGAAAGGCAGATGCGATTGGTGTTGCTGGGCTTGCCCGGTGCGGGTAAGGGTACCCAAGGAGATCGAATGTCAGAGAAGTATGGCATTCCCCATATCTCCACAGGTAGCATTATTCGCGAGTCCATAGCCGAAGGTGCTGATTTGGGGCAAGAGGCTGACAGGTATATCAGCCGGGGAGAGTTGATCCCCGATGAGCTTGCCCTTCAGGTTGTTCATGAGCGAATTGCCCGACCGGATTGTAAGAAGGGGTGGATCCTTGATGGATTTCCCCGGACAGTGTTGCAGGCCCGAGAACTCGATCGCCTTCTAGCGGAGAGCGGCTTGGATGTGCAGGGCGCATTTGATATTCGGGTCACGCAGGCAGAAGCAATTGAGAGAATTGCCAAGAGGCGGATGTGTAGCAGTTGTGGTGCAGTTTATCACCTGGAACACTACAGAGCTAAGGGCAAGGGCATCTGCGATACATGCGGAGGGGAGCTATATCGCCGTAGCGATGATACGGTAGAAACCGCTCGGAGAAGGCTGGCCGTCTACATGCAACAAACCCATCCTGTTCTTCATTATTACGCTCAGGATGGTCGACTGTTTAGTATTAACGGAGTGCGCCCCATAGACGAGGTCTTCGCAGATGTAGATCATTTTCTACAGATGTTTGTAGGAGACGAAGATGTGGGTGAGGTACGATGATTATACTGAAATCTGCTGAGGAGATTCAATCCATGCGCGAAGCGGGCAGGGTCGTCGCTCAGGCCCACGCATTGGTTGGAGAGTTAATAAGGCCCGGCATATCAACCCTTGATCTAGACAGGGCTGTGGAGGAGTTTCTCCTCAAGCAAAATGCAATTCCGGCATTTAAAGGTTATCAAGGGTATCCCGCTTCGATATGCGCTTCCGTCAATGAGGTCGTTGTTCATGGGATCCCCAGCAAAAATATTGTCCTTGAAGAAGGATCGATAATCAGTGTAGATATTGGGGCGTTTGTCGATGGATTTTGTGGCGATAGCGCTTGGACCTATCCTGTGGGTGAGGTTGAACCCGAGGTTCGTAATTTGCTCCAAGCCACAGAAGAAGCTCTGTTTCGGGGCATCGAACAAGCCAAGGTCGGTAACCGCCTTTCTGATATCTCCCATGCTGTGCAAAAACGTGCTGAAGAAGATGGCTTTTCTGTAGTTCGGGATTTTGTCGGACATGGAATTGGTCGACAGATGCACGCAGCACCACAAATTCCGAATTTT
>JAAZLY010000104.1 GCA_012799115.1 Bacillota bacterium | reverse complement strand
TGACAGCAAGACTTTACTGTTATGGTAACCAACACCCATATCTAGCTGTTCTTGCCCTTGGTCTATGGTTCCATCAAATCTGAGGGCCGTTTGCTCTCCTTGGGTGCTAGTACCCTGATCCACAATGTACGTTCGTTCCATTCTCGGCTGACCCGCAAAGACGTCGCAAACAGCTTTGGCCGCATCAGCCTGGAACTTTTGATGTTTAAATCTTAGCTTCATCTCTGATTACCCCCTAAATAACCCTGACAGTCGTGTTAGGGGATAAGAGTTTAAAGATCTCCGTGACATTGATTTTCCCAGGGCTACTGGCAAAGCTACTATCTCGAAACACCGCACGGAGCGGTTTGCGCCCTGCAATTTCTCGAACTACCTCTTCAGAAATATGTTCAGCAAAACAGGCGATAAGGGACCCTTGATCAACCGTGTGTACTGTAACACCGTCCACCGTTTCCATGGTGTGCCTCAGGGAGAGGGGTAAACCCCAATCAACCAACACACTATAGAGGAGATCGAGTTCAGTCCTATCTTCTTTGATATTGGCTTCCATCTGGGTGAGCAGATCCTGCGTTATCTCACTCGCGGCATAATAGACATCGTTCATGTTTGTGCTATCGACCTTAAACACCCGAAAACCGATATCTGGTACCTTCTTTGGTTGTTCACCATCATCAAGCTTCTGATTAGCCCCTTCGATCTCTTCCTTGATGTTCTCTCCAGCCCTGCGAATCCGTTCTTTGCCAATATCGGCGATGGTTTTGAACCCCGCTCTTGCGGCTGCGCTCTGTTCATCGGTCTCCTCTGGTAACTGAACCATGATGAACTTGCGCTTGCTACCATCATCTGCATTCAGCTGCATCACAGCATGGGCCGTGGTAGCGGAACCAGAGAAAAAGTCAAGAACAGTGTCATCGGCGGAGGTCACGCGTTCGCACAGATAGCGCAGAAGTTCCACCGGCTTTGCATAGCTGAACATCGAGCCCAATCCCATTCTTTCAAGCAGTTTAGCAGCTTGTGTACTGGAGTATTCATCGATAATGCCCATCGGCCTCTGGGTTCGGGTTATGATGTTGCCCTCATTGTCACAGTTCAAATATTGCTTACTATAGACTGTCCAGATCCCGTTTCTGTCTTTCTTTATTTCGATAAAACCACTTTCGACTCCCCACTCATACTTCGGTTTGGACCAGCGCCAACAAGCCTTCCTACCGCCATTGTTATCCGCGGGCATGATTGTCGTGCCATCCGGAGCCGTAATGGGGTAGTCCAAAGAAGGGGAGTATTGTATGGTTCCCATGCCCATCTTTTGCAGATAGTACTTCCCCCGTGTTGCTACATACTCATCAGCAAAACGATAGCGATCCTCATTTCCCACAGGAACGCCTTGGATATCGACACTATCTATGTCCTTGGCAAAGCACAAAATATGCTCGTGCTTGATGCGAAACAGGCGGCTGTCAGAACTACCACCGCCCTCTTTGTTGGCCCAAACTAGATCGGCAACAAAGTTAGACTCCCCAAAGATTTCATTGCAGATCTGTCTTAGATTCGCGAGTTCAATGTCATTGATACTGATGAAAATCACACCATCGTCCCGGAGCAAGTTACGGGCTAGCTTCAGTCTCGGATAGATCATACTGCACCAATCACTATGGAAGCGGGGGTTGGTTTCCGTATTCTTACGAAATTGGATATTGCCCTCTTCATCACGGTAGTCAATGCTCTCTTCGAAGTCCTCCATGTCCATGGTAAAGTCATCGGCGTAGACAAAGGAGTCATTACCAGTGTTGTATGGTGGATCAATGTAGATCATCTTCACCGAGTTGAGATAGCTCTCTTGCAATAGCTTGAGTGCATCCAAGTTGTCGCCTTCGATGTAAAGATTCTCTGTGGTTTCCCAACTCTTACTTTCCTCTATCACCGGGCGAAGGGTCTTGCGGATTTTCCTATTGGCCTCAACCATAGCAGCCCTTTTACCGACCCAAGTGAAGTCATAGCATTCTTCTCCGCTTACGATCTCACCAGACAGTTCCTGTCTAAGAAGATCGAAGTTGATTCCCTTCCGGAGCTTGCCATGTTCATCGTTCATTTCCGTGATCACATTAGGGAAAAGCTCGGCTATCAGCTCGATATTGGCTCTGGTCTGATCCTTGGTTTCCATCCTCAGTTTCTCCATCCTAAACCCTCCACTTTTCTAGCTTGCACCTTGGTATGGTCTCGAAGAAGACCCGTGGGAGCGAATACCGCTAACACGGGCCCAAATATCGTCTTGTTACTCCACGATTTCTGTCTTGGTTAAATAGGCATTCAACCAATATTCGCCCTCATGTCCCGGACGCACATCTTCACTGATCTGAACCTCTTCTAGGCAAAGTGTGGGGATGTCTAAGAGCATCTTCCTGAGTAAGGCCTCATCCATGCAATTGAAGTAACGACCCCGTTCTCGAAACTCACTGTCTCCATGTTTGAAGGACATGTAAAAAGCACCGCCATCCTCAAGCGAGGCGGTTAAGTCCTTAAGAACACTAACCAGGTGATTTCTTGCAACATGGAGTAACGAAGCACACGCCCAGATGCCTCCATACGTCTCGGTCAATCTCAAATCATCAAACCTCATCAGCTGTGCACTCTGCCCGATCAGTTCGGAGCATAGCCTGACCATTTCTGCCGAGCCATCAATGGCCGTCACCTTATATCCTAGATTCTTGAAGTAGAGGCTATCTCTGCCCGATCCGCAGCCCACATCAAGGATGCTCGCACCGGACTTTATACGCTTCAAGAAAGGCGCATATAAAGCTTTCATATCTGCACGCACGGTGTTCTCATAATAAGTCAGGGCGTTGTCGTCATAGTACTTGATCGTTGGAATCAACTTCACTCCTACCCCCTGATCGTCGCTGGTACGTACTATAGATACTCAAAGAATTCGAGCCGCTCACCACTGGGACCGTAGAAAAAGATAGTCCGCACACCGCCCCTAACGTCCAAACTCATTGGTTCTTTTGTCTCGTAGGAGACACCTTGTTCGGCGAGACGTGCGGTCAGTTCGGAGATGTCCTTGACCCCTAGTGCGACGTGATCAATGATCCCTGCTTGACGACTAGCGGCTATGTTCTCTAGCGTGTTGTGAATGAGTTCGATGATACAGCTTCCCTTGGTTAAGAAGGCTAACTTTACAGCCCCAGAGCGCACCTCAGCAGTATAATCAAGGGTGAATCCCAAAACACTCTCGTAAAACTCAATCGACTTTTCCAGATCGTCAGTATGCACCCCAATATGTGCTAGGCCTATGATCTCACCTTGCTTACTCACCTAAACCCCTCCATTTTCGCAAATCTCTTCATGACGTTATCCTTTGTGTTACTTCGTTGCGCCCAGAGTGAATCCTCTTTGTGCATAGTACGGAGACAAGCCCACGCCTGGAAGGGCGCGGGCTTGTCATGACACGATCTATGCTAACAAGGACTAGTTACGTTCTGAGATATTGAAACGTGAAATCAAGGACTGTAACTCCTTGGCCATCTCCGTTAATCCCTGAGCTGAACTTGCGATTTCCTCCACAGTAGCAGACTGTTCTTCCGTGGCCGCAGCCATCTCTTGTCCACCGATCTCGATTTGCTGCGTATCTGCTCTCACAAGTTGGATTTGCTCGCCGACTTCATTGATCGAGTTGATAATCGTGTGCAGTAGATGAGCCGTATTAGAGACAGTCTTGGCTGTCTCACCCACATCTGAGACACCTTTCTCCACTCCATTTGCCGCCTGTTTCGTCTTCGTTTGAATATCTGTGATCAAGTTGCGAATGTCCTGCGTAGCACTATTGCTTTGCTCAGACAGCTTCCGGATTTCATCCGACACAACCGCAAAACCTCGCCCTTGTTCTCCGGCCCGAGCTGCCTCAATAGCAGCGTTTAGTGCTAGGAGGTTCGTCTGCTCTGTGATTTCAAAGATCGTCTGTACAATCAGTTCAATCTGCTCCGAACTCTCCTCTAAGCTTTGCACAATCTCTGCCAAGTACTCAATGCTATGTACCAGCTCATCCATTTTCGCAGTCGTCGCCGCAAGTGCAGTTTCTCCTTCAGAAGCCATGGTCGTTATTCTCGAAGTGGCCGTAGTCGCGCCCCCAACAGTCTCGTTCATCGATGAAACTGTACTGGCAAAATGATTGGCATTACTGGCAACCTCCTCCACCGATGCACCGGTTTCCTCCGTTGCTGCCGATAGGGCGTTTGACGTATCTAGCACCTGTTCGGCAGATCTGGCCACATTGTCAATGACCGCCCGTAAGTGCTGTACCATCTGGTTAAAGGCGCCAGCCAAGGCTCCAATCTCATCATTTCGATTAACAGATGTGATAGTCTCGAGATTGCCAGTAGCAATCCGCTCCGCACCTTCCTTCAAGCGAATGATCGGGTTGGAGAGACTAACTGCTAAGAAGTAAGCCAAGACGGAACCAATTGCCACCGCTAGAACTACGATCAGAATCGCAATT
>JAAZLY010000103.1 GCA_012799115.1 Bacillota bacterium | reverse complement strand
TGATATGTCCTTGGATTACGGGGGAAAGACAGGTACCGCCCAGATAGCCCAAGGTCAAGATCACGCTTGGTTTATTGGATTTGCACCAATAGCGAGGCCAGAGGTTATTGTGACGGTTCTTGTTGAACACGGAGGCACAGGTAGTCAAGTTGCGGTGCCCATTGGTATACAGGTGCTCAGAGCTGCTTTGACACTTGATGAGTAAGGATAAAGGGTGAGAGTATGATTGGGGAAATGTTGGCCAATCGTTATGAAATATTAGAAAAGATCGGTGACGGCGGCATGGCCTTGGTTTATAGTGCCAAGGATCATCTGCTGAGTAGAATTGTTGCGGTCAAAATCCTCCGCGCCCAATTTGCAGATGATGACGAATTTGTAGAGCGCTTCCGCAGAGAGGCACGTTCAGCCGCGAGCTTGTCTCATCCGAATATCGTCAACATCTATGACGTGGGCGAAACCGGGCGGGTTCATTTTATCGTTATGGAGTACGTGCAAGGTAAGAACCTACATGATTTAATCAGGGATTGCGAGCATTTTCCCCAAGACACGATTGTGAGTGTAGGTAAGCAAATTGCGATGGGTCTGGCCCACGCGCATTATCATGGGATCATTCACCGTGACATTAAACCCCATAACATCCTGGTAACGGATGAAGGACGGGTTAAAGTCACAGACTTTGGGATCGCCCAAGCCATGAGTAGTACAAATCTCACCCAAACAGGCATGGTTCTGGGTTCGGTCCACTATTTTTCGCCTGAACAGGCCAGAGGTGTTAATGTTCAGGCCGCCAGTGACCTTTATTCCCTGGGCATAGTCCTCTATGAAATGATCGCTGGCAGTCCGCCCTTTAGAGGCGAATCGCCGATTAGCATTGCCCTGAAGCAGATTCAAGAAAACCCGTTACCCCTCCGTGATGCAAGACCTGATTTAGACGGAGAGTTGGAGGATGTCGTTCTTAAGCTACTTAACAAAGATCCGAAGAAGCGAGGGGCGAGTGCAGAAGAAGTCGTCAAGGCGTTTCAGCGGATTGAACGCCGTATACAGATGCATGGGGAAGGGCAGGCTCATGGGGATCAAACGATGCCCTTGCCGGCTCAAGGGAAGTCTAGGAGAGGGGGGTTTGTTGGCTTGGCAACGAAGAAGAAACGAAAGAAGAGGCAGCAAGAGAAGGGGGCCCCAAAAGGTGCACCTCGCAAATCTAAGGGACTTATTATATTGGTGATCCTGCTTGTGCTGGCAGGTATAACCTTTGGAGCCATACGGTTGATTCCTCGACTCCTGTTTTTAGATGATGTTAGGGTACCCAATGTAGTCGGCCTCTTTGAACTGGAGGCAACAAGGGTATTACGAGATGCTGACCTTGTATTGAAGGTTGAGCAATCGGTTTTCGATAACGAGGTTCCCGCAGGGCATATTATTAGTCAAGATCCTGTTGCTGGACGGATGGTAAAGCAGAAGCGGGACATCTTAGTGCGCATCAGTTTGGGAGCGGAAGAAGTAGAAATGCCTTCTGTCATCGGTCTTACGACCCGGGAAGGTAAGTTGGGGCTAACGCAAGCGGGTTTCGTCCTTGGTGAAGAGGAAGAAGCCTACGATCCTGAAGTCAGCCCAGGTATTGTCCTTGAGCAATATCCAGAACCAGGTCAAATTGTTCTGAAGGGAACAGCGGTCAATCTCGTTGTAAGCAAAGGAAAGGAAGCTCCACAGTCCTTTGCGCTACCAGACTTCCGCGGACAAGATTTTGAAGTGGTTAAGGCACGCATTCGAGAGTTAGGGCTTCCCCTGGGCAATTCTTGGCCAGAACACAGCACGATTTATCAGGAAGGTCAGGTCGTGGAGCAGAATCCTGCACCAGGAACCATGGTCCAGGAGGGTTGGAGCATTGACTTTGTCTATTCCCAAGGCATGACTCCCTCAACGCCTGAACCCCAGATCCCTGCAGATCCTAGGGAGGAGCCGCAGTGGACACATGAGAACCTCTGGAAGACCCAGGATGTGATCCTTGATATCCAGCCCGGTCCCGATCAAGAAGTTGTCATTTTGGTCATTGACGATTTCGGCGCCCGTGAGGTCTATCGCGAGACGCATAAAGGCGGCAGTCGGGTCGTCCGTACCATACAGGGCCGAGGTCAGAACGCTAGAATCCAAGTCTATATTGGAGGTCGTCAATTCTATGACCAGCTTTTCCAGGAGTAATCTATGAACGTAGGGATTATTGTTAAAGGAATCGGTGGCATCTACGAGGTCCAGACGCAGGAGGGCAGAGTCTCTTGTACGTTACGGGGCAAACTGCGCCTGAGGGATGACCGCGTCTTGGTAGGTGATAGGGTAGAGGTTTCCCGGGATCAAAGTGGCAAAGGGGTTGTGGAGGCGATACTGCCTAGAACGACAGAGCTTTTGCGGCCACCCATTGCCAATGTGAATCAAGTAGCCGTAGTCTTTGCTGTGCAAAACCCTCTGCCCAACTTCCTGCTCTTAGATCGCATTTTGGTTCAGGCAGAGCTCTTGAATCTGAGCTGCGTTGTTGTGATTAATAAGGGCGATCTCAATCCAGAGGGAGCCCTTGAACTGGCAGATCACTACAGCAAGATATCCTATCCTACGGTCATTACCAGTGCTGCCAAGGGAGAAGGCTTGGATCGACTCAAAGAACTCCTTAAGGGGAAGATTACTACTTTAGCCGGTCCTTCTGGCGCTGGCAAGTCCTCTCTATTAAATGCGCTTGATCCTAGTTTAGAACTGGAAACCGGCATGGTAAGTGTCAAGGCCCAAAGGGGCAGGCATACCACCCGTAGTGTGGAACTTCTGGCTCTAGGGGATGGGTATGTCGCGGACACACCAGGTTTCTCCAGATTGAGTTTAGAGTCTGATCAAGAGAGGGATCTGCAATTTGCTTTTCCCGAGTTTCGTCCCCATCTTGACTTCTGTCAGTTTCGTGGCTGTCTACATCGCCATGAACCGGGATGTCAAGTGAAGGCCGCCTTAGAAGCAGGGGACATTTCAAAGCAACGCTATGATCATTATCTGATCTTGCTTGAGGAAGCGGCACCTAGATACTAGGAAGGAGACAAAGGGATGAGCATACGCATTAGTCCTTCAATTCTTGCAGCGGATTTCAGTAATCTCCAAGTTGAGCTGAGTAAAGTTGAAAATGCCGATTTACTCCACGTTGATGTCATGGATGGAAATTATGTACCTAATATAAGTTTTGGACTCCCGGTAATTCAAGCTGTAAGGCGAGTATCAAGTCTTCCTCTAGATATTCACCTGATGATATTGCGGCCAGATCGGTTTCTCGTGGATTTTTCCTCGCTACAGCCTGAGATCATTACCGTGCATTATGAGGCGGTTACACATCTCCAAAGTACACTGCAGCAGATCCGAGAGCTCGGGAGTAAGGCTGGTGTATCCCTCAATCCCCATACACCCCTAGATGGTTTGCAGTACATTCTCGATGATCTTGATCTGATCTTGATCATGACTGTGAATCCGGGTTTCGGTGGACAGACATTTATCCCCGCTATGCTGGAGAAGATCCGTGATTGTAGAAGGATGATTGGCACAAGGTCCATTGAGTTGCAGGTGGATGGGGGAGTGAGTTTAGACAATATGCCAAGTCTGCTCGCCGCTGGCGCCACGAACTTCGTGGCTGGCTCAGCCATCTTTGGAGCGGATGACCCAGGGCAGTATATTGAGAAAATGAGGCAGACTCAAAGACAAGGCTAAAGGGACCTTGTCTTTTTTTGCTTAAATTGTTTACACAAATGATAGGGTATGCTTGACAAGTCTGACAATTAGGTGTATTATGTAATCAGACTGGGTGGCTAAGACAAATACATAAGAAAGGAGTGTAGAGGAGTAAAGTAGGATCACCCATAAAAATACCATCATTCCCTGGGCAAGGACAATTCGCGATCGCCTGCGAAGCGAAAAAGCAGACTTATCCACCTAGTAGGGCAACCGAAGAGCACCCTGGACGCCAAGGGTGTTCTTCGCTTTTGAAACAGTTTTTTGCTTTCTTTCAATTACAGAAAGGACTTCTCTTCTTCCAAGCGAAGTATAGATAGTATAAAAAGATAGAGTTCCGCTAGGGGTGCTTTTGCTGAGACTGGGTTTTTTGACCCTAACCCTTAGAACCTGTTGGTTAATTCCAGCGTAGGGAAGCGGTAGACCAAGACATGGCCCGCTTGTCGCCATGTTTTTTTCTATTCCGTACCATGTGGGACGAAATCGCCAATCAGAGGAGGTTTTCTTTATGCGTGACAAGAACTTGCGGATTATGGTCGAGGTTTCACTTTTGGTAGCTGCAGCTGTTATCCTCTCTTTTGTTCGACTGTTCCAAATGCCCCAGGGTGGAAGTGTGTCATTAGAAATGTTGCCGATTTTCATCTTAAGCTTTAGGCATGGGGGTAAGATAGGAATGGCGGGGGGAGCATTGCTGGGCGTCGTCAAACTTCTGATTTCTCCCTATGTAATCCACCCTGTTCAGCTGCTCTTGGATTACCCCGTACCTTTTATGCTCTTGGGAGCGGCCGGATTTGGGTTTCTCCAAAGAAATCGTGTCCTCGGTGTTTCTGTGGGTGCGTTCCTTCGTTACCTCACCCACGTAGTAGCTGGAGCAGTCTTCTTTGCCGAGTATGCACCGGAAGGGACGCCAGTCTGGGTCTATTCCGCGGGATATAATGCATCGTATATGGTTCCAGAGACGATTTTGGTGGCAGTAGTGGTCTTGGTTTTGAGTAGACGGAGGGAGATCTTTGTACCCAAGTATAAGTAGGGATGTCCTAATTATTGGATCGGGCGACGATGTGCCGTCCCATCCTCCCAACCTAGGAGAAGGGTATCAGCCCCTCGTTGTCTGTGCAGATGGGGGCGCTTCTCTTGCCCGTAAGTGGGGCATGCGACCAGCGATTGTGATCGGAGATCAAGATTCTTTAGACGAGGAGACGCGGGAGTATTGGCAAGAGTACGGTGTGCCGTTTTTTCGAGTGCCATCGGAGAAGGATGAAACAGATCTGGATTTAGCAGTGAACTATGCCTTGCGGCAGGGTGCTCGAAGAATCACTATCGTGGGTGGTTGGGGAAGCCGCATCGATCACTCCCTAGGCAATGTGGAACTCCTTTTCCGCCTAGCCCAGAAACAGGTTGAGAATGTATTGATCACAAAGGGTCAACAACTCAGTGCCTTTATCGGTGCGTTTCGGGCCCAGGTGCCAAAGGGAAGCTATGTGTCCCTGATCCCACTGAGTGAGGAGGTTCGGGGAGTTACCACCCAGGGGCTGCGCTATCCACTGGTGCAGGCGACGCTGAGCAAAGGAAGCACCCTGACGATTAGCAACATCGCGGAACAAGAAGAGATCTTGCTCACGAGTGACGAAGGTGTTCTTTTGGTCGTTTACTAATAATAAGATACCCCTAGGAAATCCTAGGGGTATCACAACGTTAGCAAATTACAGAGGGGCGAACCTACAAGGCCCTTTCTACTTTTCCACTCTTGAGGCATCTTGTACATACATAAGCCCGTCTTGGACTCCCTTTCAGGACGATGCGAGCTTTCTGCAAGTTTGGTTTCCAGTTACGCCGATTCTTATTTTCAGCGTGGCTTCTCAGGTTACCGAACACGGTGCCTTTGTCACAAATAACGCACCTTCTGGCCATGTTTCTTACCCCCTTTGAACAAGTTTCCATAACGAACTCCATTGTAGCATAGGGTTCCAGCAATTGCAAGCTAGAATTGCGCAGGGGATAAAAACCTTTACAAGTAGGGTGCAAATGGTTAGAATGGGTATGATAGATTATGGTCCAATTTGGTAATGTTTTAGGAGGGAACGATTGTGGCCCAAGAGATTCAAGCCCAATTTGGGAGAGTTTCCATTCGAGAAGAGGTCATCGCCACCATCGCAGGTGTGGCAGCCATGGAGTGTTATGGGCTCGTAGGGATGGCCCCTCGTAATATTCAAGAAGAACTAACTGACTTGCTCCGTCGCGACAACTTTGAACGTGGCGTAGACATCCAGTTTAACGAAGACAGTGTCACGATCCAGCTCTACATTGTCGTGGAGTATGGTGTGAAGATATCTGAAGTGGCCAGGATTGTGCAAGAGCGGGTCAAGTATGCAGTTGAAACCATGTTAGGACTTAATGTAGACAGTGTCAATGTTAAGGTCCAGAGTGTTCGGGTTACATCTGCAAAGAGAAAGTGATCGGAGGAACTGTTTTGGACGTTATTAATGGCGTAACGCTAAAGAATATGTTGCTGGTAGCGGCACGTAACCTGGACCAGCAAAAAGATATGGTGAATGCACTGAATGTATTCCCTGTTCCTGATGGTGATACTGGGACAAACATGTCTTTAACTCTCAATGCCGCAGTGAAAGAGCTAGAACGGGCAGAAAACGGAGAGATAGGGCGTCTAACACAACTACTAGCCCGTGGTTCTCTGATGGGTGCCCGTGGGAACAGTGGCGTCATTTTATCGCAGTTTTTCCGCGGCTTTTCTGAAGGATTATCAAAGGTTAAGCATGAAGCTCGGGCGGAGGATATAGCACGAGCATTTGTAGAGGCTTCTCAGACCACCTACAGAGCGGTAATGAAGCCCGTAGAAGGCACGATGCTCACTGTAGCTCGCGTGGCCAGCGAAGCGGCGCAACAGGCTGCTGAGGAAGGCGCAGATGCCACTGGCGTCATCAAAGCCGCGTTATTTGGTGCTCAAGAGTCCCTTGCAGACACACCGAACATTCTTCCGGTTCTCAAGGAAGCAGGCGTTGTTGACGCTGGAGGCCAAGGTCTCGTTTGCATTTTTGAGGGATTTTGGGCTGGTTTGACCACATCACCCGAGGAAATGGAAGAGCTCCTCGCAGAACAGCCCACGGCTCCCGCGGACACCGCCGATTTAGCGCGTCTAAGCCAAGAAGTCGTAGTGAACAAGTACTGTACCGAGTTCATCATTTTGGGTGAAGGCATTGATCCTGAGTTGATTCGCACAGAATTGGCCCCTAAGGGAGACTCGATGATCGTAGTAGGCGATGAACAGGTGACAAAAGTACACATACACACAGATTACCCTGGTGAAGTTCTTCAATTCTGCGGAGAGTTGGGTAACCTCACCGAGATTGCTATTGATAATATGATGCTCCAAAATCAGGAGTTTGCCAGTCATGATGAGAATCATCGTCTCAATTATAGTACTGATAATGTAGTAGGTTTTCCGGCAGTTGATTCCGCGTCGGAACCAAAGTCAGTAGGAATTGTAGCGGTTGTTGCTGGTGACGGATTGGCTGAGATCTTCCGTAGCCTAGGCGTTGATCATGTAGTTACAGGCGGTCAAACAATGAATCCGAGTACAGAGGACCTTGTGAAGGCTGTGAATAGTGTCAATGCTGAATCTGTAATTATTCTACCCAATAATAAGAATGTGATTTTCTCTGCGCAGCAGGTCAAGGAGCTTGTCGACAAAAAGGTCGGAGTAGTCTCAACCCGATCCGCGCCGCAAGGGATCAGCGCCATGATGTACTTTGTCGAAGATGACACTCTAGAAGAGAATTTGGTTGCGATGGAAGGCAGTCTTAGTGAAGTGAAGACCGGCGAAGTCACCTACGCTGTACGTTCGACTGTCGCTGGTGATTTGCAGATCGAAGAACGAGATATCATCGGTCTTGCAGAAGGCAAAATAGCCGTTGTCGGAGCAAGCCCTGATGCGGTGGCACTGGACCTTGTGCGTACGATGGTGGACGAAGACTCCTCTGTGATTAGCATCTACTACGGTGAGGATCATAGTGCCGAGGAGGCTGAAAAGCTGGGCAATACGTTGCAGAATGACTATCCAGATTGTGAAGTGGAGGTTTATTCTGGCGGGCAACCGCTCTATTACTACATTGTCTCAGTGGAATAAGGGAGGGTCTTAGATTGGGGAAAATCCATGTAGTTACCGATAGCGGAAGCGATCTTTCCTTGAAAGTTAGAGAAGAGCTCGGGATTCATGTGGTTCCTTTGACTGTACAGTTTGGCTCCGAAATCTTCAAAGACGGCGTAGAAATCTCTACAGCCGAGTTCTTTGACAGGCTTAAGGCTGAGTCGGCGATGCCGAGTACGTGCCAGCCATCACCAGCTGATTTTGTCGCCAAGTATGAAGAGATTGCCGAACCTGGGGATACCATTATCTCTGTGCATATTTCCAGTAAGATGAGTGGCACCTATCAGTCAGCTGTCCTTGCAAGCACCATGCTTGATTCGGACATTCAGGTCAAGGTAGTTGACAGCAAGTCTGCTTCCATGGGTCTGGGCCTTGTGGCGGTTGCCGCCGCGGAAGGAGTCCGGGCTGGGAAAGAGCTAGACGATATTCTTGCTGATTTGCAGCACACAATTGATGATCTCCAAGTCTATTTCGTGGTAGACACCCTCGAGTATCTTAAGAAAAACGGGCGGATCGGGATGGCGTCAGCTCTTGTCGGGACGATGCTGAGCATTAAACCGATCCTAACACTTGTCGATGGTGAAGTGGCACCTTTTGAGAAAATTCGAGGGAAGGCCAAGGCACTGAAGCGAGTTCGAGAGCTTGTTTTGGAGTTCCAAGGGAGATATCCTGATAAGAAGATTCGGGCCGCCATGAGTCACGCCACGAC
>JAAZLY010000102.1 GCA_012799115.1 Bacillota bacterium | reverse complement strand
GTCTTAGAGATTAAATCGGGATTTTCCAGAACGGCTTCATGGCTGGAACTCGACCCAACAGTCGTAACAATACCCTCACCGACTCTGGCGATAATGGTGGCTTCACCCGATCCTCCAACCAAACGGTCAATATTCGCCCTCACGGTGACGCGTGCCTTAACCTTGAGTTCAATACCATTTTTTGCCACAGCAGAAATCAACGGAGTCTCAATTACCTTAGGATTAACACTCATTTGCACCGCTTCTAGCACATTACGTCCAGCCAAATCAATGGCAGCAGCCCGCTCAAAGGGAAGGGGAATATCTGCCCTATTTGCTGCGATCAGAGCATCAACTACATTGTCAACATTACCACCTGCCAAAAAGTGAGCCTCTAACTTGTCAATGGACGTCTCGACTCCACCCTTTTGAGCTTTAATAAATGGCAAGATGATACGGCTGGGCGTAACGCGACGAAGTCGCATTCCTATCAAGCTCATCAGCGTGACCTTCACGCCCGCGGCGATCGCCGAAACCCAAAGACCAACTGGCACAAAGCTGAACAAAATGATCAAGAAGATTAGTAGCAAAATCGGAATTATCCCTGCAAAAACCCAAGACATCTTTCAACCTCCCTAGACTCTTATTGTTCCTCTATTTCCCTAACGACCACTCTAGTTCCTTCCACATGCACAACTTCCACCGAAGATTTTGCCGCAACAAAACCCCCTTCCGAAACTACATCATAACGTCCTCCGTCAATTTGTGCTGTTCCTGCGGGACGCAGTGGGCTGAGGGCCACACCCGTCTTGCCAACGAGGTAACTGAAGTCCGCTGGCGCGCGATAACCTGCTTGAGGCGACTCTTCATGCGACAGCACCAGGCGCTTCCAAAGACTCGATTGGCGAATCCGGCTCCAAAGTAGAATAACCGCTAATACGCTAACCGAGATTGCAATGGACAGACTAAACAGGGCGGTCTGCACATCGCCGAAGGCTAGAATGATGCTGGTGAAGACCGAGGCTATACCCAAGAATCCTGTCAGGCCAAAGCCCGGGACCACTGCCACCTCTAGGATCAGTAAGACCAGACCCAAGACAAAGAACAAGATCGCTTCGAGGCCAGCTAGGCCCGTAACATAACGTCCTCCGAAGAATAAGACGAGTGCCAAAATCCCAGTTGTGCCAGGTACTCCCCAACCTGGTGTTGTTATTTCAAAGATGAGACCCAAGAAACCTAAAGTTAGAAGTAGTGAACTAACCGTGGAGTTAGTCAGAAAACGGGCAATTTGCTCCGCCCAATGTGGCGTCAACTCAAGGATCTGATAATCCTTATAGCCAAGGTCAGCCAAAAGCTCCCCAGTGTTTCCTGCAATACGATTGGCCATACCCCATTCTAGGGCATCCTCCGCGGCTAGAGTGAGAATTTTCCCTTTTTCCACAAGATCTTCGATGACCACGTCAGCATCAACCATAGCTCCTGCTAGTTGACGATCTCTACCCCAACGTTGGGCAGTAGCCTCAAACTCAGCCTTCAATGCAGAAACCGTCTTCTCCTCCATCGGTCGCGGCTCGGCCGCTCCGATACTACTCCCTGGAGCCATGGCGAGTTCTGGCGCTGCTAGGGCGATGAGTGCACCAGCAGACCAGGCCCGTTCCCGTACATAGGCAACGACAGGTACCTTTGCATCTAGGATTAGGTCCTTGATCTGGGTGGCGGCATCCACCCGACCCCCAAAGGTGTTGATGGTCAGAAGGACTATTCCGTTATTGCGCTCCGCAAGTTGAATGCCCCGTGCAACAAAGGCCGCTAAACCCGGTTCGATTTCACCACTGATGGGTAGAGAATAGACAAGGGAGGACGCTAGGGCTCCTACGCTCAATGCCATTACCAAGACTAAAGCCAAGATCATTCGCTTCATGGGAATCACTCCTTCTCGAAAAAATGGCTCGATATCGTGGGATGCGACATCGAGCCAAAATGAGTTACCGATACTTCCTCTTGCGGGCTGCCTCAGACTTTTTCTTACGTTTTACACTTGGTTTTTCATAATGTTCCCGTTTTCTAGCCTCCGATAAAACTCCCGACATCCGGATTTGCTTCTTAAAACGGCGCAACGCATTATCGAGGGACTCATTTTTACCTACTTTAACTTCTGCCACCAGTATCCCTCCTTCCAATGCTGACCGCGTCCAGCTTCCCATACGCCTTCTGCATAATATCATACCTATTATAATCTATTT
>JAAZLY010000101.1 GCA_012799115.1 Bacillota bacterium | reverse complement strand
TTGACCCAGAGAATGGAGTTCTTCTCTAGTATGGGATGCGCCCTGTCTGATCACGGCTTGGATCCAATTGTGTATAGGGAAGGGACCGAAGACGAAGCCACAAACATCCTGCAACGAGCTCTAGCAAGGGAGAAGCTTAGTCAAGAAGAAGTAGCAAAGTTTAAGACACAAGTCCTTGTCTTTCTAGGTAGAGAATACGCAGAGCGAGGATGGGTCATGCAGCTCCATCTTTCTGCCATACGTAACAACAGTTCCCGCATGCATAGGCTCCTAGGCCCTGATACGGGCTTTGACTCCATGGATGATCGGGTGTATGGTCGAGATCTCGTGGCCTTTCTATCAAAGCTCGATGAGACTAACCAGTTGCCGAAGACCATTTTGTATTCTCTCAACCCCATCGATAATGAGCTCTTGGCTACAATCGCAGGCTCTTTCCAAGGTGGAGGGATTCCTGGTAAAATGCAGCTGGGTTCTGGTTGGTGGTTCAACGATCAAAAAGATGGCATGATTCGACAGATGATCGCGCTAGCCAACATTGGTCTTCTCAGCCGCTTTGTGGGTATGTTGACAGACTCCCGGAGCTTTCTCTCCTACACCCGTCATGAGTATTTTCGCAGGATTCTTTGCGATTTACTGGGTACCTGGGTGGAAAATGGCGAGGCGCCCGATGATTTCGACTTGATGGGAGGCATGGTCAGAGACATCTGTTTTAACAATGCACAGTCCTATTTTGCTGTGGAGTTGTAGTTTGCTACAATTCAGATTCTCGATCTAGTACGAAAGTTGTAAATACGCACAGAAAAGGCTTTAGGCTTCATAGCCACCTCACCAATGAGGTGGCTATTCCTTCCATTTGTTGTAGAAACTTACAGGTAATTACCCTTTCTCTTGGAAGATGTAACAAAGGAAAACATCTTATTTTGTTGAAATTAGTTATGAATCGAAAATAGACGTAAAAACATTGCTTGTTGCTAGCGTATGTGAAAAAACGCACGCAAACGTGAGAGGAGGGGTGTTTCGAGGATTGTATTAGTAGGGTTGGTCTAGAGGTATAAAACGAAAGGGGTAAAAGGATGCGTAAATATTTTAAAGTTCTTCCGTTAATGGTTCTCGTAGTAACTCTATTGGCAGGTAGTGTCGCAGGCGCCCAAACAATTAAGTTTGGTTTGGTTGCTCCCTTTACCGGTTCAGGTTCCATCCTTGGTGATTACATTAGAGAAGCAATGATGCTTGCCGTTGATGAAATCAACGCTGCAGGTGGAATCGAAGGCAGACAAATCGAAGTTATTGTTTATGATGACGAAGCTGCTCCTGCAACAGCTATTAACGTAGTAAAAAGAGTCATTGAAAACGACAAAGTAGACGTAGTATTTGGACCTAACATGAGCAGCTCCGTTTTGGCAGTACACCAAGTTGCTGCTGACAACGAAACCTTGATGATGGTTGGAGCTACTTCTCCATCCCTCGGCTATGACAGAACTGGAAACCCATGGCTGTTCCGCTTAAGAGCAGACGACCAAGTCAGAGTAGAGAATCAAGCTGACTATGCAGTTGAAGTACTCGGCTCCAAGAAGCCTGGTATCATCTACGGAACAACAGACTATTGCACAAGCGCACGTGACGTAATCATTGCTAGATTTGCAGAGCACGGAATTGAGCCAGTTGCTGTTGAGCAAATGCGCGAAGGTGACGTAGATGCAACCGGCCAACTCCTTAACATGGTACGTGCAGGTGTTGACTCCATCATGGGTCTAACCCACGAATCCGAAGCAGCAGTATTTGTACGTCAAATGCGTCAAATGGGCGTTGACGTTCCCATCGTTGGCTTTACCGCCTGGGGCGTTCCAGCATTTACCGACCTAGCTCCTGAGGCAGCAAAGGGCGTTATCGCAGTTCAAAGCTTCACACCAGAAGATACCAACCCTGTAGTCCAAGAATTCGTTCAGAAGTATCAAGCACGTTATGGCCGTCTACCAAGTGACCCAGGTCAAGCCTACTATGATGGCGTTTACGCAATCAAAGAGGTTATCGAACGGGTAGGATTTGACAAGCACGCTATGCGTCAAGAACTCGAGAACTTCTCCGGATACGTTGGCTTGCAAGGTGAACTCGTTACTGACGAAAAACACAACCTTTCCAGATTCAGCCTGATCTCCGAATTCCAAGGCGATGGCTGGAAAATCATTGAAAAGTACTAGACAAAAACAAGGAGGAGATCCTCTTGAGGCTCTCCTCCTCATTACAGCCTGAAAAAGTCATAGATTGCTAGAGGTGGTAAAATGTTACAGATGGTGTTGCAAAACTCTATCTCAGGTATGGCTATGGGACTGCTCTATGGGGTCATCGGTATCGGCGTATGTCTTTTTTGGCAGACAACGGGATTAATCAACTTTGCTCATATATCGTCCGCAATGTTAGGAGCTTATTTCTTTTACACCTTTAACGTTATGTGGAACTTCCCCATTATCATCGCCTTTGTCTTAGCAGTTTCCTTAGTAGCCCTGTATGGCATTGTTGTCCTGAGGGGAGTCGTTTACAAGCAGATTATGGGCAGAAAGGGTGGGCGCCTCGAGTTTATTGTCGCCACCATGATGCTGAACATCTTCTTGCTGAACCTAGTTATCGTAGTCTGGGGTGGGGTTCCATATCCTTTCCCGAGCATTTTTGGCAGTCCTATGAACCCTTTGCGAATTGGCCGCGTTGCCATTCAGCATCACTCCCTCTGGGTGTTGGCGTTCACAGTGGCCCTTGTTATTGGTTTGAACTACTTCTTTAAGAGAACGCTTACAGGTAAAGCTCTGCGGGCTACTGCTCAGAACAAGGACACAGCCTCGTTGATGGGAATTGGCGTCGGAAAAATGACTGCACTGTCCTTTGCGCTCAGTACGGGCATCACAGCCATTGCAGGGATACTACTGGCTCCCATTTACTTCGTTTCTGTTGAGCTCGGTGGAGGAATTATCGGGATTAAAGGTTTTGCTTCAGCGGTAATTGGCGGGCTTACGAATCCGTTTGGCGCTCTTGTTGGAGGTTTGTTGATCGGATTGGCAGAGAACTTCTCCGTCTTTTACATTTCTTCTTCCTATCGAGATGTCATTACCTTTGTGCTACTGGTGTTTTTCCTGATTGCTAGACCACAAGGGCTTTTCAAGAAAATGTAGGTTTGGGGGGACAAGGTTATGCAAAGGAGAAAGATCGGTTTTTCAATCATTGCTTTATTCGTCGTGCTCTATCCACTACTCACAACGGATACCTACAAGGTTTACATCATGAATCGTAGCTTGATCCATGCCATTATTGCGATGGGTCTGGTTACCCAAGTGGGGTTTGCTGGACAGATTTCCCTAGGCCATGCAGCCTTTTACGGGATTGGTGCCTATACATCATCGCTGACTGTGTTGAATCTAGGTTTCCCCATTTGGTTGGGATTTGCCGCAGCAGTTCTCGTGTGTATCCTATGTAGTGTATTTTTGAGTGTTCCATCTTTTAAACTAAGCGGGTTCTTTCTCTCGCTGACAACGATCGCATTTGGTCACATTGTCTGGGTCATCATCGTTAACTGGCAGAAGGTGACCAATGGCGCTTTAGGAGTATTTAATATACCTCCAATCAGGATGTTTGGAACGAAGTTTAACAACACCCACTTTTACTATTTACTAGTCGTAACGATTGCCCTACTTTATCTCTTTATTAGGAGAATCACCAATAGCTTTATCGGACGGGCCTTTATGGCTATGCGTGACGATGAACTGGCAGCTGAATGTAGCGGCATCAACACTCGCTTCTTCAAGCTGTTAGCCTTCGGCATTTCCGCAGGATTTGCTGGGTTAGCTGGGGCCTTTTATGCTCATCTCTCCGGATTTATCAGTCCAGAAAGCTTCCGCTTTGCGGAATCAACGAAGTTCGTTGGTATGGCTGTAACCGGTGGTTTGAGGCATCTACTCGGCGGTGTAATTGGTGCACCGATTGTAACATTCCTGCCAGAGCTCTTCCGTTTCCCTGGTTGGGAGACCTATTATATGATGGCAGCAACTTTCATAATTCTGATGATCGTAGTGTTCATGCCTGATGGTCTTGCTCCCTTATTGGAAAAGGGTTTCAACAAGATCTTTGGCGGAAGAGACGATGTAAAAGGTGGTAGTAGCGAATGAACATTTTGGAAACGAAGGGATTGACCAAGGCGTTTGGAGGCGTTACCGCCAACTCGAATCTGGATATAAGTGTCAAGAAAGGTTCGATCACTGGATTGATCGGCCCAAATGGCTCTGGTAAGACAACCTTTATTAATGTTGTTTCAGGCGTACACAAAGCAACAAGCGGTAAGGTGCTCTTTGACGGGAAGGACATCACGAACCTGGATAAGCACAAGATCGCTAGGAGTGGAATCGCTAGAACGTTCCAGACCATTCGTTTGTTTGAACGACTCACCGTGCTTGAGACGGTCCTCGTTGCTCGGCACGCCAGCTATGGTGCAAGTCTCTGGGATGCGGTGTTCTCAACCCCGAAGCTAAAAGCAGCAAATGCCCGTGAAGAAGCCAAGGCCAAGGAGCTCTTGGACATCGTGGGCCTGGGGAAACAGCACTATCATCAGCTCGGGAACAGTCTTCCCTATGGCTACCGTCGTAGTCTT
>JAAZLY010000011.1 GCA_012799115.1 Bacillota bacterium | reverse complement strand
GCACAACACGAGGTATATCCACATAACACCCGGTCGTGATTTCGCCTAGAACAAGGACTAGACCGGTGGAGATAGCTGTTTCGCAAGCTACTCTAGCCACAGGGTCCTGCTCAATAATGGCGTCAACAATGGCGTCTGAGATTTGATCACAAACCTTATCTGGATGTCCTTCTGTCACAGACTCTGATGTAAATAAGTATTTTCTACCTGGCATGATTACCATCCTTTCAATAGTAAATCCTCTCCCGTAGAGAGAGAGGATTTGCGTCCACAAAATCCATCCCTCATCTGCCAAAACTACTGGGAGTAGTTTTGTTGGAATTAGCACCTTGCAAAGCATGAACTTCGCCGGTTGCCGGGCTTCATAGGGCCAGTCCCTCCACCGCTCTTGATGAGTACGAATATTCAATTGTGCGTCGGTTTCTACTTTTCAACCTTGTACCACTCATAGGTGGGCATGAGATCTTGGGTGAACTGACTTACGGCGTTGCGTATGGCTGACTGTTTTACGTAGGCAACATCGTTATTATGTGGGGCAGGAGTCTGCCAAAAACCTGGTTTCTCGCCATCAGGGAACCAGCCAATTGTCTTCCTACTATCGGTAGAGGCCTCCCCTTCCGCCCGAATCCTATGAATCACATTACCACCGCGAGTATCCATAACCCTTCCAGTAAAACTTACCATAGCCTTGGTGTTCTGAGATATTTCCCAATCATATCCCTTGACACCTTTTGCGTTATAGCTTTCCCGGGTTGGTACAGCCTGACCTTGGGTGACCGGTGCAAAATAACCTGATACCTCACCCATGATTATAGCATCAACACCAAGCATTTGACCAAGTCTAATCGCTGTATCGCGATTAGGGGACTGACCCCTAAGTAACCCAAGACGAACCAAAGCCCATTCTGATTCTTCGGGGCTAATCACTCGATAATACTGGGAGAGAACCCGAATGATCTCCTGTTCTACCTCATGGGAGACAGCATAGTCGCTCGTGAAGTTATCAAGGAATAGTACGGCAACCGTATTGCCTCCACCAACATATACCTTAGGTGCAATCATCTTTCGTTCATAGCCAGCACAGCCGACAAGAAGCATCGAGACGAGTATCAGAAACACGAGTTTGCGCTTCACGTTTTTTCCTCTTTTCACTCATAGTCTATAGGGTCTTTTTCTCTATATTTCGCCAACAACAATCGTTCTCCTACCAGTAAAGCCCACTTGTTCACAAAGTTTCTAAGCAAGGGAAATCTAGCATGTTCCTCTCTAAATGGTGAGATAGAAAGGAGGAACCAATGGGGGAATACTAGAAATAAGCAAAGCCAGGCATATTCGTGGCACGAGGAGGTACGCTGATGCGTAACGAAATCTATTTGGATAACAGCGCCACTACTCCGGTAGCAGAAGAGGTAGTGCAGGCTATGGAGCCCTATTGGACGATTCAGTTCGGCAACCCCTCATCGCCCCATCTTCGGGGAGTTGCAGCGGAGAACACACTAAACTCTAGCCGGAAGCAGCTTGGAAACCTCTTGCAGGTCAACCCATCCAATCTCTATTTTACCGCTAGCGGTACAGAAGCGAACAATTTGGCCCTCCAAGGTGTAGCCAACACCCCCTATTTCCTGCGCCATCCTGGTCACATCATTACAACGCCCATTGAGCACCCTTCCGTTCTTAGGGTTGTCGACCACCTAAGCGAGATTGGCTGGTCCGTTAGTTATCTGGACGTAGATAGTTTTGGCCAGATCGACCCACAGAGTTTGCGTACTCACCTGAAGCCTGATACCAAGATCGTCAGTGTCATGCTGGTCAATAATGAACTGGGCACGATTGCACCCATCCGCGAACTAGGCACGATCATCGAAATGGAGAACCGAGAAAGACAGCATCCAATTGTCTTCCATGTGGACTGTGTTCAAGCCCTCGGGCACCTCTCCTTCAGGATTCCTGAACTCAAGGCTCACCTTTGTAGCTTCAGCGGTCACAAGGTTTTTGGACCTAAGGGAATCGGCCTGCTCTGGGCGGATCGACAGGCTAAGCTACGACCCATGATGTTCGGTGGTGATCAGGAAGGGGGCTTAAGACCAGGTACAGAGAACATTCCTGGCATCGTTGGATTTACCAAGGCCGTCCAACTCGTCATAGATAACCTTCCATCGAATCTGGAAAAACTAACAGAGCTGCGTCAAGCGTTAATCGATGGCATTAAAACGATCCCTAACGCCCGAATTAATAGCCCCGCTCATGGAGCTCCACACTTACTCAATGCCAGTTTCCCTGGGGTTCGCGGTGAAGTACTCGTACACTTCCTTGAGCAAAAACGCATCTTTGTGGCTATGGGAGCCGCCTGTTCATCCAAGAAGAAAGGGGTCTCCCATGTGTTGGAGGCCATTGATCTAGGACAAGATGAGATTCTCTCTGCCATCCGCTTCAGCCTAGCACCAACGATCACCCTTGACCAGATCGAGTATGTAGTTTATAGTCTAAAGGAAACTGTCGAAGAAATACGTAACATTTACATTTAAGGAGATGCTTATGTACCCTTTGCTTCTAGTACGTTATGGTGAGCTTAGCCTGAAAGGACGCAATCGCAAGACCTTCGAAGACCTCTTGCTATCGAATATGCGGGCGCGTCTTGTGGATCTACCCCATGGGCGCATCACCAAGACTTTTGGGCGCATATATCTGGAAACGAAAGACAACTGGGCCGAGTTGGCCCAAAGGCTGCAGGGTGTTTTCGGAATCGTTTCAGTCTCTCCTGTCCTTCGCCGGAGCCTCGATATCGAAGAGATTAAAGAAGGGGCTAGCCTTATCATCCAAGATACGCCTGGTCGTACCTTTAAGGTAGAAGCAAGGCGTCCGAATAAATCCTTTCCTTTAACCTCACCGGAGATATGTCAGTCCTTGGGAGGTCATATCTTACGGAACTTCTCCCACCTTACTGTGGATGTGCATCGACCCGATTTCGTCCTCAATGTAGAGATTAGGCAAGAAGGAGCATTTCTGTATTCCCAAGTGTTCCCATGCCTTGGAGGTTTACCCGCCGGCTCTTCTGGTAAGGGACTTTTGCTCCTCTCGGGAGGCATTGACAGTCCTGTCGCTGGCTTCTTATCCATGAAGCGGGGTGTTAGTCTTGAGGGCTTGCACTTTTATTCATACCCCTTCACATCAGAACGATCCAAGGCGAAGGTCGTGGAGCTTGCCTCCCTATTAGCCCCGTATAACGCCCGAGGGAAGTTCAAACTCTGGATCGCCTACTTCACGGAGATCCAAAAGGCGTTGCAACAGATCTCCTACGACGCCCTCTCGATCACTCTGATGCGCCGCTTCATGCTACGCATTGCCACCCAACTTGCGGAGCGGGAGAAAGCCCTCGCACTGATCACAGGAGATAGCCTGGGCCAGGTTGCCAGCCAGACTATGGAGAGTATCCATGTCATCAATGCTGTGACAACAACACCCGTCTTTAGGCCCCTGATCGGACTTGATAAACAAGAGATCATTGACCTTGCCGTCAAGATCGGTACCTATGAGACGTCCATTCTACCCTATGAGGATTGCTGTACCGTCTTTGTTCCGAGTAATCCAGCTACAAAGCCAAAGTTGGATCAGGTGTTGAAGGCAGAAAGTGAACTGGATGTGGATGGACTCATCGCCGAAGCTCTCGCCAAGACCGAACTACTTGTTGTTGGCCCATAAATTCTGCGGATTTGCCTTAATTGTCTCGATGATTGCAGGAAAATGCATGATTTTGACGAAGGGAATAGTATCCCAAGACTAGGAGCGTTCCAAATGAACAACACTTCACCTGATCTGAAGGCATTACTAGAAGAAATCGAACGCCTGAGGCTGGAAAACGCGATACTGCGCAAGGCCGCAGGAATTCAGGTGCCCTCCTCCTCGAAACCACAGCAGAGCCAGGTAACGCATGACGAGCGGCAAGCTTTGCTCCGCAAGACAATGTAGAACACGCAAAGACCCCATCACTGGGGTCTTTTTGGCTATTAGCTATAAGATTCGATACCTAACGATAACATCCAATCCCCAGAATCCTACCGAGATTGGCTTCTGAATCTAAGGTGACTTCGAGACTCCCGTCAATGGCCGTTAAGAGAGTTGTTACGCCTGGTCCATGCCCCGCAAGGAAGCAATCGGAGTGCACCACAATTCCCACAGAGATAGCTCCCCTACGATAGCTACGTCCATAACGATTGTCCGAATCCTCCAAAGCGACCAAATCGCCGAATTTGAGTTGATCAATGCCGAGGGCTCTGATCTCTTCTTGATCGGTCGTGGTGATATCGTAGTCCCCCGACGCTGACGTGGGGCTACCGAGACCCGAACCCATTAACCTGGCAGGTACTTTGCAGGCAACAGGAACCACGAGTTTTCCATTCTCTTCTTGAATCCCTAGTTTACCCAAGAGACCCGGGTCTAGGTTCCTAACCATGATTCCGGGATAATCTAGTAGCTGAAGCCCCTGCCCAAAGGCCTTAATCAAGATCTTATCTTCAATGACCATTTTCTCAAGATCTTCATCTGCAAAGTCGATGATGACATGCTCGATTCCTCCATGCATGCCAGTGACAACACCTCGAGCCCCCTTGGCATCCCCTGAGATGACAATGGCTTCATTGCCCACGCAAGACAAGGTATTATACGCTTGATTCTTCACACTAGCTCGATCATCAATGGTAGCAGCAGTGGAGACACAAGGTTCCACATGATCCCCAGCCCAACTAAAGGCCGAATGACCTACCTTCACATTGTAGGTAATGCCTCCCGTACCCGGCAAGACAAAGGGAGCTCCCTCCCGATCTACCCTGTAGGCACCTCTCTGCATGGGCGGTGTGACTTGACCTTGTACCGAAAGTTTCACCAATGTGTCAACGTTTGTTCTCAACATCTTCCGCTACCTCCTTGTGCTGTTTTCTCCATCGGGAAGTCAGCCAGAGACCTAGTGCTGTCACAGCGATGCCGAGACCATCAATTAGGACGTCTTGCGCACTCCCAGTACGATACAATAATCGGTTCTGATAACCCTCATCAAGCATGGCGACGAGTAGTGCAAACACCACGGACAAAGGTAATGCTATGCGGTGTAGCTTCTTGGTCTTACGAGATGCATAATACGTGATCAATGTTAGGACTCCGTAGGCCGCTACATGCACTGCCTTACGTGCGATCACTGTCAATTGCCTAAGCTCAGCGGCACTTAGATGCGGTAACCACCTAGCCAAAAAACTACTTGTGTAACTTGCGCTCGAAGCCTCCTGGCTGGCGAAAAGAAACATGACTATAACATAAACTACCACGAAAGCCCATTGGATCAATATCGTAATTCCCCTTCCAATAGGGTGCCAACCTGAGCTGCTTCTATACAAAGCGAGAGAAGAAGAAACGCTTCTTCTTCCGGTATTCCGTCGGCTCTACCTGAGGCTGAACATCTCCACTTAGAATACCCTTCGGATTTTTTTCTACGAGCTCCTGAGCCTTAGCCTTCCCAACGATTGTCATCAAAGTCTCATAGGCTTCAGGCAAGTTTAGGCGGCGACGATCACTACCATGACCATCACTCGCCACCATCTGCACCATGTTGCAGGTTAGCATGATCTCCGCAGTCTGCTTAATGGCTGGACCAAAACGTCCTAAGACGCTACCGGAGTTCATCTGAATGAGACAGCCCTGTTTAAGCCATCCGAGGGCTAGATTTGGGTCCTCAACTACAGCCCCATAGCGTTCTGGATGGGCAATGATGGGAGTAATTCCCTTCGTCTGCAAGTCGAAGAGGACTTGCTCGGCATACATGGGAATCTGATGCATCGGAAATTCAATGAGACAGTACTTGCCCTTGTCAGCATAGGTAGGAATGTCTTTGGCCTCCATGTTCAAGAGATCCATATCCATCCAAAGCTCGGCTCCTGCAACTATCTCTACCGAAATCTGTGCCTTTGCATACTCCGCCCTTAGGTTTTCCACCTTCTGTTTGATGCGAGACCAATCGGGGATCTCGTAGAAATGGGGTGTAGCAGCGACAGTAGTAATGCCACCTTCCTCAGCAAAACGTCCCATTGCTAGTGACGTCTCCAGATCGGCAGCCCCATCATCTACACCGGGTAGTATATGGGTGTGCAAGTCAATCATTACGCTCGCTCCGCATCATCGTAGTAATAATAGTGGTAATTCTTCCGGTCTTGTGGTCTGACTCTATTAAGGACAACCCCAAGTAGCCTAGCGTTGGCTTGATCGAGGAGAGTCTTGGCATGGAGAGCCACGTCCCGTGGAACTTGGTGCGCACTGATCACAAGGACGGTTCCATCCACCTGATTGGCCATCACGGCCGCGTCAGTCACCGCAATTACAGGAGTACCATCACAAAGAATTATGTCATAGCGCTCTCGCAACTCCTCAAGACAGGCTGCCATCGCCTTCGACTGCAAGAGCTCTGCAGGATTCGGAGGAACCGGTCCTGATGGAATCACGTCTAGATTAGGTATCTGCTTGATCGGCACCACTACATCATCAAGCTCAGCCTTGCCGGTGAGTAGGCCGGTTAGACCAGGTGCGTTGGCTATGGAGAAGATCTTGTGCAAAACGGGTTTTCGTAAATCACAACCGATCAAGGCCACGCGTTGACCTGATTGAGCCCAAGCTACAGCCAGATTCGAAGATACTGTGGATTTTCCATCACCTGGACCCACACTAGTGAGCAAAATGGTCTTCAACTCCTGATCAGGGCTTGTGAACTGAAGATTTGTTCTCAAAGTTCTCAGAGCCTCACTCCCCACGGCCTTTGGGTCACCATGGACAATCAGCGGGCGCTCTTCACTTTGCTGATTTTGCTTAAACCTACGCACTAAGCCCACGTCCTTTTCTTCTCTGCAAGAGTTTTTTCTGCCCATTTCTATCAACTAGGTTTAAATCCGGTATTTGACCCAACACTGGAACTCCGAGCAAGCGCTCCACATCGTCCTTGGTCTTTAGGGTATTGTCCATAAACTCGAGTAAGAAGGCTAAGCCAACACCCAAGAATACACCTAATACCATTCCTATTGCAATGTTGAGCATCTTCCTTGGTTTGACCGGAGACTCTGGCAATAGGGCATCGTCAATGACCTGCACGTCAGCTGTCTGCATTGCTTCTGTGATCTTGGCTTCCTCATATCGAGTACGCAGGAGAATATAAAGCTCTTCCATGACTTTAGCATCCCGCATGAGGCGAGCTAGCTCCAGTTCACGAGCAGGTACGAAACCTAACTCGATCTCGTACTCCTCAATCAAGCTCAAAAGAGCTGCCTCCCGGGAGTTTAAAGCCATAGCTTCAACTTCCAGACCGATCAATGTACCATATAGTTCCCGATGAATGGGATTTAGGGTTCTGGTCTCCGTACCAATTACCCGTTCTACTTCGGCTGCCAATTTACTCGTGACATCGGCAATCTCAGCCTG
>JAAZLY010000100.1 GCA_012799115.1 Bacillota bacterium | reverse complement strand
CCTAGCTAAGGTCTCCATATCGGGTTTAAGGCCCCTAACAATTGCCTCTGATTCAACTTCCACTAGATAATCCATCCGATTCTTGCCCACATACAAGAATGGCACACCGAGGCCATCCAGGACTTCCTGGGGAGCCTCCGTCTCTTCTTCTTCCTCCATAGGGAAATCCAGCTGGATCCAATCTCCCATCTTTGTCGCCCTTAGAACACCGCTCTTGGTCATAAACCTAGCTTCCTGATCAGGAGTCAGCTCCCTTGTCTCCCAGAGAATATGGGCTGCCGCGAGCGTGGCATGTCCACACAGATCGACCTCTGTGATTGGAGTAAACCACCGCAACTCGTATCCTTCTTCCACCTCTCGCAAGAATGCCGTTTCTGAAAGGTTCATCTCACTCGCCATGCTCTGCATCCATTCTTCAGATTCATGTCCCACAAACATACACACTCCTGCCGGGTTGCCTTTAAACAGCTCGCTAGCGAATGAATCCACCTGATAGATTCTCAACTCGTCCACCTCCCAAAGTCGTCCTAGAAACCGTTACCTCTCACTCTCTTCTCCTTAGCTATCTGCTCCAAAACCCAGGTGTCCCTCAGCGTCCATCTAGGCACTTGACCGAACTCTCCATTGAGAACAGACTTGTTCGCCCTTAGGGCGTGTTCAATGCTCACCCATTCCGGACGCATACCAAGTTCACGTTCATAGGAGTCTAGATTCTGTCCAACAAAGAGTGGATCCACTTTGCAAAAATAGTAGTAGGAAATCTGCCTGAAGACGTCATACTCTTTCTCTCGTGGCTTCGAATACTCTGCAATATAACCATACTCCTTGCCAACCGTAGATAGGATAACACCGCATTCTTCCCTGATCTCTCGGCATAGGGCCTCCTCATGACTCTCCCATTCCTGAATTCCTCCTCCAGGAAACTTGTAATCCTTGTTAACGGGGGAATACACCATGAGCACTTGTCTATCGTCTAGGACAATGGCTCTAACAGCTTCGCGACTAATCATTCTTTCGTCCAGCTTTAGGCCTTCACTACGGTAGATGGTTCTTAATAGCCTCATACATAACACCTCAACAAGCCAAACAACTACAGATAGCTGACGTCAAAGTACGTTGATCCCTGTGGAAGGGGAAGATCCTGGATCGGGACAAAGAATAGATGATAGTTCAAACGAATCCAGGCTTTCTTGGCGATCTGATCAAACCCGGGATCCTGCGCATTCATGCAGATAACAAGATAATCGATGGAATTGTCTATTGCCGCCAGTCGAATTCTTTCTAGAAGGTAAGGAAGGTCATCGGGTTTGTCAAGGATCAGATCATAGAGTTGCCAGACTTTGATCTCATCTCCGAGCCGGGGAATCCGCGGTAGAGCTATGACTTTGGAGGCCGCTTTGAACACCGGTCTCGCCAGCTTATATAATCGTGGCATGTTCAATACTCTCTGGGAATACTCAGCTGTTGTATCCCATACCTTCATAGAAGACTTCCCGAACGTGAACTTCCCATACAGATACTGATCCCACTGCTTAGCCAGAAACTGCGTGTCACTTTGTTCCGTAAAGAGGTCAAGGGAACCGAAGTTCTCTTCGAGAATACGTTTCTCTCGATTTACATCGATGGTGCGGGCCAGGTCCACTTGATTGACTCCGTGTTGATCACGGCAAAAGCTTGCGTGAACAGGCATCGTCAAGAACGTCTTCTGTTCTATATCTTGTGCTCCATATTTCTGGAGGATGGACATGGAGCGCATATTATCTTCCTTTACGTATCCAAAGATAAACTGGATATTCTGATTGTCAATTTCGCTTTGGGCTGCCTGCCACAGACGTAGCATGTGTCGGGGTAACCCCTTCTGCGTTAGGGGGTTTGAGCGCCAGTCAAAGATCAACCCACCGCGAACGGTCTCCCCCTGAAGCCTGACGGAAACAGGACCAACACCCATGATTCCTAGAATATCACCTTGAACGTCATCCTCTGCTACCAGAAGAATGGGGTTTTCGAACTTCTTGGCCCGGAAAAAGTAATCTTTGCGTTCACTAACCAATTTGATCTGCTCGCCCTGCGGGGTCATCTGTTCTATCTCAATTAACTTCGCATTATCCTCCATCGTGGCTGGTCTAACAATCAACTTGTCCACCCTCTGTCTATTCTTTTTATGGAAAACACTACTCATACGCTCCCAAATGTGCTATTATCTATGTGTTATATCAAGCTTAATTATAGATTGTCAGTACATCGGAGGCAAGGAATAATGAAAGCATTGGTAACTTTAGCGCCCACACCGACAGGTCTCTTTATTATCCGTCGTCTTCATCAACTTGGGTATGAGGTGACAGTCATCGATTCCCATAGTAGATGTTTCGCATCCTATTCCAATGGAGTAAGCAAGAGGGTTGTCGCTCCTTCTCTGTACTATGATCCCCACGGTTTTGCGAGGACGGTTATTGAAGAGCTCAAACAGGATCAGTACGATCTGTATTTTCCAGTCTTAGAATGCGGTTTCTTAATGTCGTATTACAAGGACATCATTCAACAGTACACTACGATGGTGACGATGCCCTATTCCGATATCACCTTCGCACACAATAAGCATGCTATGCGAACATACGCAGAGCAGGCCAACGTCAGAACGCCTCTAACGCAAACTCCCGATTCGTTGAAAGAGGCGTTTCGTCTGTTAGACACACTTAATTCGCCCATTGTCATCAAACCTCGCGTAGGATGTAACGCCCATGGGCAGAAAATCGTCCTTGATCCCAAGAACTCTGCCTTGGAGTACGGTCAGCTTGTCAAGAAATACGATCTTGAGGATCAACTCCCGATCATTCAACAATACATCAAGGGCACCTTGGTTTCCACCGTGAATCTAGCTGTAGCAGGTGAAGTGAAAGGTAAAGTGGTCTTTCGAGCCTTACGAACCGTTCCTACTTCTGGAGGGACAAGCTCTTATAGAGAGACGATCAACTCACCAGAAGCTGAACTCTTTGACGCACGGCTAATTAGACATTTCAATTGGACGGGTTTCATCAGCTTTGACTATATGGAAGAAGAAGGAACAGGGAAGCTCTATCTAATCGATTGTAATCCACGAATTGCCCCGGGAGCCATTTTAGGGCATTTCGCCGGTGTAGACTTAATAACTGCCTTCACCGAACTAGCCAAAGGTAAGGAGATTGAGACTCTTCCCCGGCAAAAAGATGGAGTCCGCTGCAAACTCAACTTCTTGGATCTCGGCTGGCTCCTCTATAATCTGATTGACAACGAGCTCACGGCTAAAGATAAATTCGCTTGTTTTAAGGCTTGGAGTAAGCGGGAAAAGACTCACAAGGATATCTTGAGTGTCCATGACCTATTGCCTGGTTTTGTCCTATGGGGATTTCTACTCCGCAATATCGGTAAGCTCTTAGGCTCTGATGGAGGCGAGATCTTCTTGGAACACTCGTTGTTTGACGAAGAAACCTTTCACAAAAACCTACCTGAATCAGCTGCTACCACCACACTCTGATTCGATTCTAAGCACCGGGAACATGTCCGGTGCTTTTTGCTACCTTTGTGGATGCGACCAATCGATTTTTCTCCCTAGCCCCTAAACGCTATGGCATCAAGCTGGAATTGCATCCCTTCTTGTCCCCCGCGATGGGCAAACTCCGTCTGAATGGATTTCCTAGCCGGGTACTCTCCTCCGAACCGTTCCTTGATCACCTTTTCCATGACCGGGATGTTCCAAATATCTCTGAATAAACAATCCATCTGCACAACAGATGTCAGATCCAAACCAATGGTTTTCAGTCTCTCCTCGAGGTGATCGAAAGCGCCATTGATCTGCTCTTCAACAGACTGACCAACGTTACCTACGCAGTAACTAACAAAAACGAAGCCACCCGCTTCCACAATACCTGCGTGGCCCCAATCGTCACTTATGTCACTCCTCCTAATACTCACCATGCAAGCCCTCCTGTTCTCGTATGGTAGAACCTGACAAGAAAAGAATCACACTTTCGAGACTACCCTACTCTCCAATCGATACCTCCCCAGTCAATCGCCTGTAGGCCCCTAGACAGGACCTAACGGAGGATTCAATAACCGACAATACTTCAGTAAGATCTAGGATCTCTAGATCCTCGTTACTGGCTTCATCCTTCAGCTTAAAGTCACGATACAGTTCCTGGATCAGTTTCGGAAAATGTTGGTGATCGATCTCATCCATCTCAACTGCGATTGGCGCAAGCTCTTGGAGAACTAAGGAATGATGATCAATGATCTTCCCATTTAGCCGCCAAAAATCTCTATAGTTCTTCTTAAGAGCAACTTCCTTCTTGTGAGGTTCAAGCCCCTTTATCTTCCGGTAATAGATCTTGTGCTTCCAAATGTCATCCGAGATAATGTGAAAGTAGTAACCCAGGTGAAATGGGGAAACATCATCGACAAAGTACTTCCTCTCGAACAGGTCAAAATCCGTTTCGGTCAGGCCCTCATCATTCCTAAAACTAAAGTGCGTGCGATAGTAATTGGAGGGCCCCATGTAAGAGTGTAGATCAGGTGCTAGGCCTCCGAGGAAGAAGGATCCATCAGTGATACCTAGTGATTCACCGGTGAGTGATGTAATGCAATAGTGCATAATCCGTGAGCCCAAGAAACGTCCCTCCTCACTCCATAGCAAAACGATTGGTTGCTGTATTCTACTTGCTGGATGAAACTTCCTGCCTGTAGATGGGCTACACGAATTTGCCCTGCATGCTCCTGTAAGGCAGGGATGTTCCAATCTGAGCAGAAATGTCTAAAGAAGATCGTAAGTGGAGGTTAGGTCATTGGTCCTTTGGGGTTCGTTGGTCAATTTTCTTGCTATAGTCGCTGGTGCACTTGTGGGTCAGGCTGTGCGCCTGCCAGACCGGGTCCGACAAACAATCATGCAGGCGTTGGCTTTGGCCGTCCTGATCATCGGAATCTCTATGGGTTTGACGAGCGACAATGTGCTCATCCCCATAGCCTCCCTTGCCCTCGGCAGCATCCTTGGCGAATTCCTGGATATTGAGTCTGGAATCACCCGAGCGGGCGAAAGACTTCGCAGGTTCAGTGGCAAGAAAGGTGAAGCAGACTCTACCGATTTCACCCAAGGCTTCTTGGTGGCCACCTTAACATATTGCATAGGAGCTATGGCTGTTATCGGTAGCCTGAACAGCGGGTTAACTGGCGATCATCAAGTCCTCTATGCCAAGTCACTGATCGATGGAGTGACGGCCATATTCTTTTCGGCTTCCCTAGGAATCGGAGTCGCGTTTTCGGCCATTCCAGTCCTTCTCTATCAGGGAACGATCGCTCTTTTGGCCACTTTGGTGGCTCCGCTCTTGCGTGATCCCGTTATTGCCGAACTGACGGCTACTGGAGGTATCTTGATCATTGGCATTTCCCTCAACATGCTCGGACTCACGAAACTGCGACTCGGAAACATGTTACCCGCCATTTTGGTGGCTGTTTTGCTAGCCCTCTTTCTTTGATCCGACGAGTGGTAAGACGTTGACAATCGGCTCTTCATAGGGATGGATCTCATGGATTTTGACCAAAACCTGCTGCAATAGAGCCCTAGGACAGCGAAATTCCATCTTATATTCGGTACTGCTACTGATTTCTCCCCGTGTTCCGTGATAGGGATTGGATCCCTCAAGAGGTCTCCAATGACCCATTACCTTCGTCAAGGAGAACACATAGTCATAGTCTCCAACAGTGAGAGCTCCCAGCCCGTTGAGCTCTTGCGTCATTTCGTCTACTGTTTCCTCTGCTAAGAAGACCTCCACCTTAAATTCGGTGATATCCATTCTATGCACCTCCGCATGTTTGGTTAGAAAACCATTCCATCAAGACCATCTTTCTCCTCCCTAAGCAGTGCCTGCTAAGGAGTCAGACGTTGGCGATCCCTCGGAAACAAAGAAGCCTCCCTCACATTGCTAAGCCCAAGGAGCTGCGCGGTGAGGCGCTCCAAGCCTATAGCTAGTCCTCCATGGGGCGGCATCCCGATGCTAAAGTTGTTCAGGTAGGATGAGAAGTGACTCGGATCGAGCCCCTTTTTTCGCATGTTATCGGCCAAGAGTTCATAGCTATGGATCCGCTGACCACCAGTGGTGATCTCCACACCTCTAAATAGGAGGTCGAAACTAGCAGTATTCTCCTTGTCCTTTGGCATCGTATACATGGGGCGTTTTGTCCAGGGATAGTCGGTAACAAAGACAAACTCACTTCCGGTCTGTTCCAAGACATACTTGCTCAGGAGCCGTTCACCCTCTGGATCCAAGTCAGCGTCTTTGTCACATCGTACTTTACCATACTGCTTCTCCAAGATCTCTAGCGCCTCCAGAAGAGCTACGCGGGGAATGTCTGGTACATTAGGCATACATACCCCGAGGATGTCAAGTTCTTTGGCACATCGTTCCTGAACTTCGGCAAACATGTGCGCTAGAAGCCTGTTTTCTAGATCCATGATGTCATGCTCGTCCTCGATAAAACCCATTTCTAGATCGAGACTTACATACTCATT
>JAAZLY010000099.1 GCA_012799115.1 Bacillota bacterium | reverse complement strand
CAGAAGCCGCTTCGACCCATCCTATTGCCCGTTCCATCGTGAAAGCCTATGGCAAGCCTATTGACGAGGGTAGCATCATGGGAGTTGAAGAACTCAGTGGATTCGGAGTCCGAGTTCAGATAGGCCAGGCCGAGATCCTGGTGGGTAGTAGACACCTGCTAGAGCGCTTTGGTGTCGAGATGGAAACAAGCGATGAAAGACTCGGAGTCTGCGTCGCAAAGGATGGTGTCTATGCAGGGTCCATATCCTTGGTGGATGAACCCAAGCAAAATGCGATGAAGGCTATAGCAGCTCTACACTCCATGGGAGCTCAAGTAGTTATGCTGACAGGTGATGGAAAGAACGTGGCAAGGCAGGTTGGTGAAGAACTTGGCATTCAAGATATCCGCTCCGGGCTCTTGCCCCACGAAAAAGTGGAGGAGCTCGAGGGGATACTGAAGGGGAAAACAGGGAAGGGTAAGGTTGTCTTTGTCGGTGATGGAATCAACGATGCCCCAGCGCTAGCCCGTGCGGATGTAGGCATAGCCATGGGAGCTCTAGGTTCCGAAGCGGCTATAGAGACCGCCGATGTAGTCTTGATGACAGACGATCCCCAGAGCGTAGTCGATGCTTTAGAGACAGCAAGACACACTAATCGAGTTGTTTGGCAGAATATTGCTTTAGCATTTGCGGTCAAGTTCATTGTCCTTGGCTTGGGAGCGCTAGGCATGGCCACGCTCTGGGAAGCAGTCTTTGCAGATGTGGGTGTAACGATTTTGGCGGTGTTGAATTCCACGCGCATCATTGCCCCAAAAAGGAAAAAGGCCCATCGAAATGTATCATAACCTCAAATAAGGAAGTGAAGTTATGCAACGAAAAGTTTGGGTACATCTCACACTAGTTGTCTTGCTTCTCACAGTCTGTTCGGGTTTTGTCAGTGCATCGTCCGATGCATTCACCATCAAGGTACAAGCCACAGGTGTCGTCTATGTCCCGCCCACAAAGGCTCAGATGTGGATTGGCGCAAGAACGGATGGAATGACAGCCGAAGAGGCCCTGACCCAAAGCAATCAGGTAATGCAGAGCATTCTCGAAATCGTGGAAGAGTTTACCTCACCGGAACTAATCAAGACCTCGGAGTTTAACATGTATCAAAAGGAACGCTGGGATGATATGACGCAGCAATCCATACCCGAGGGGTTCTCCTTACGCCACGTCTTTGAAGTGCAGATCCATGATTTAGGAAAGGTTGCAACGTTCCTCGATCGAGTAACCCAAGCGGGTGCGAACATAATCTATGGACTCCAGTACGGTGTGCAAGATAACCGTACACCGAGAGAACAAGCCTATCGCAGAGCGATGGAAGAAGCTTGGTGGAAGGCCAACTTACTAGCGGATGCCAACGGTACGGAGAATTTGGTGCTAGAGAATGTCGAGGAGACGTACTCCTACGCACCTACCTTTGATTTTGAAGAAGCCGGTGTAGTCGAACAACCCGTTGACTCTTTTATGCCCGGACAATTGCAGGTATCCGTCACCCTACAAGCCACCTTTAGAGCACAATTCGCTAAATAGAGACGATCACAGAGGCCCAAGACTCTCTGCAAAGAGGATCTTGGGCTCTTTTTGTGGTACTCTATTCTTCAAGGAAGGGGAAAATGATGTATGACGGTATATCGTATTGGCGTAATCTCCGACACCCATGGTTTACTGCGTAGTCAAGCCAAGGAAGTGTTACAGAGCTGCGATCACATTATCCACGCCGGTGATATCGATAATCCAGCCGTTTTGGGAGAACTTCAGCGTATTGCACCCACCACGGCAGTCAGGGGCAACATGGATTGGTCCTCATGGGCCAATCACCTGAAAATAACGGAACGAGTCCAAATCGGTTCGTGGTCAATTCTAGTCCTGCACAATCGGGCAGACCTACCCACTCTAGCAGATGACACAGATATCGTGATTTTCGGCCATTCCCATCGTTTCACCGAAGAAGACCATGATGGGGTTCTCTTTCTCAATCCCGGTAGTGCTGGGCCTAGGCGATTTGACCTACCCATTAGTATGGCGGTCTTAACCCT
>JAAZLY010000098.1 GCA_012799115.1 Bacillota bacterium | reverse complement strand
CTTACCAATTTCACGCCTGCCCCATCGATGGCTGGTTGTCCCTTCACAATTCGTCGTACAGTACGAATAGTCACTAACTCACCCCATTCTAAACTATTCTTTCTAGTGAGACTGCCAAGAGGTCTTGTCCCACTATTTAGTGGAATTCGGCATTCTTTCCCGTTCTCCTTTATCACGCAGATCTAACCTAGAAGCTCAGCTCGCCTAGTGCTATCTGTTCCCATCCTTTTGTTCAGGAGCTCTGATGCAACAAGCATTATCAGGACGGCTGCAAGCACGAAATAGGGTAGTAGCTCTAATGAGGTTAGGGAGGAAAGTACACCAAAGAGTGGTGAACCGAAGGTGCCTCCTGTGTAAGCAAATGCCATCTGAAGTCCCATGATGGCTCCAGAGGCTGCCGGTCCAAAACGCGCTGGGGTTTCATGAAGCATAGCCGGGAAAATAGGGGCGGTTCCTAATCCAATGATGATAAATCCTAAGGCCGACACCTGTGACGGTAGCGGTAGGATGAGAAGCAATGTCCCTAGCACGCAGATCCATTGACCAAGCCTGATCAACATTGTATTTTTCATCCGTATGGACATAAAACCAGAGAGAAGTCGCCCAAGGGTGATCCCCGCGTAGAATGATGCTGTCCATCTGGCGGCGGTGGCTGCTGTCATCCCTTCGACTCCCACAAGGTAGCTACTGCTCCAAAGACCCGTTGTTGCTTCAGTGACACTGAAGAACACGAAAGAAACCAGGGCGAGCTTGACACTCTTTACCCCAAGGGCTTCTTTGTTGGTCAGCAGAACTTCACCCTTCTGCTTAGAGGCAGAACTCGATCCCTCGCGGTTCCAGAGCTTTATCGTAACAAGCAAGACAAGAACCAGGGCAAACTGTAACCCTGCAATAACTAGATAACCCCTACGCCATCCACCAGGGTTGATCAGAAACAGAGACATGATCAGTGGCCCCGCGCTTGCACCAACGCCCCAGAAACAATGAAGCCAGTTCATATGCATCGACTTGTAGTGAAGGGCCACAAAGTTATTCAAAGCGGCGTCAACGCTACCAGCACCCAGTCCTAGGGGTATAGCCAGAAAGAATAGCATCGCAGGATGTCCCACAAAGGAGTAACCCAAGAGGGCAAAGGCAGTGAGGGCAACGCTGGTGACCGTTACCTTCGCCGTACCAAACCGGGCAACCATACGATTACTAAGTAAGCTCGAGACTACGGTACCTGCACTGATCGTCATCGCCACATATCCAACTAGACTCACGGGTACAGATAGATCCGCTCTGATAACGGGCCAAACACTCCCCAAGACAGAGTCTGGCAAACCAAGACTGATAAACGCTAGATAGATAAGTACAAGAAGTGTTGTCACGTACATTCCCCTTTACACTGGGAGCTGCTCTAGGAGCCTCTCCCCACACAATTTGACGAATATCGGATCTTTTCTCTGCAGGCTTCGTTATACCTTCTGTCTTTCCCGTTGTAAGGCACGTAACCTACGAAGGAGGTAGCCAGCACATGGAAAGAAGCAAAACACGAAGGCGATCCATGCTAGAACCAAGAGGCAGAGCAGAGTATAACCGACCCAGCCGGTTGCATTCGTGAAGCGCATGGTGACAAGCAGGGCAATCAGAAAAAGGGCGCTGATGGCGCCACCAATGGCCCCCGACTTAATCATGGGCAGATACTGTTCGGATTCTTCTACGGCATCCAAATAGATTGGGACAGTACCATCTGGGGCGGAAAATATGTGTACTTCCTCTGCAAAGGTGGCCCTATGGGTCCAATTTGCCTCTTGGAAGATTCTAAAGTATTCTTCATCATATTCTGATTGATAGTCCAAGGTGTACTGAAGATTCTGGGGTTCTTCTTTTCTGAGCCTGTAGAAAAGGGACGTAACTCCATCAAGGATCCAACCCCTTTGAGCTAACCTCTCCAACTTTCTCATGTCAGCCTTGTCAGAGAACGCAAATCCACTAATCATGACGTACTTGTATCTCATGGTTTCTCCCCTCTATCCAAAGTATCCAGAGCTCTCTTGGCTAATCGGATCATGTGCTCTTTCCTCTCTACTTCTTTCTCCAGTGCTTCGATGCCACGGGACGTGATGCCATAGACCTTTTGGTTGCTTTTTTCACCCGGTTTCTCATGAATCAGCCCAGCTTTTAGGAGTTTTTTGAGATTTGTGTATAGCGAAGCTGGCCCAATCACAAATGCTCCACCCGTTACTTCTTCGATACTCTGCATGATCAGGTATCCGTGTTTGTCCGTGAGCAAACTGACCAAGATGAAAAAGACATTATCAGTTAATATCTCGTTTTGCAGCGTACACACCCCCCTGTATCTAGGACAATATATCATAAACAGATATATCCACTACAAATATATCATCACACGATATATTTGTCGAGAAAAATCACCCCCTGGTCGAAAACCTGGGGGTGAATGATTAGGCGACTAGCCAATTAACCTCTTGATGGCCTGATAGGTGATGTTCGGTATATGTTCAAAGGTATGCTTCATATGAACCCGTTCCGTGAGTTTATGACCATCCTTGCCAAAGGTACCAATATTCACCACCGGAACATCTATTTCCGCTATGTCCTCTATGGGATGTCGATACTTGACTCCCCAAGCTGGGGTGTTGTTTTCTAGGGCACCAAGGTCGTCCTCGTCACCACCGAGGGCCATAAAACTCGAATCTGAAATGTAGGGATAGAACATTTTGGTCACAACAGGCTTCTCCGAATACTCCTTGAGGGCGTCTACCGCTTCGTTGACACTTTCAAGCAGCTTCCTCTCATTCGCGGTCCTTCCGGTCATCTCCAGGTTCGTATACATCGTAGAAGAGTAATAGACGATAATCGCTGGACTCTTATCCCGTGCCCATGACCAGGCCTCTTCAACCATTCTAACATTGAAATCCCTCAAATCCAGAGAGGGGTTACTCTTGTGCAAATTAGCAGCATACTGTTTGAGATGCTCTACAAACTTGGCTCCATGTTGTTCAACCAACTCACTGTAGAACTCGTCCCAGGTGTAGACCCTGGTCTTCCAAGGAAGTGGCATATGGGTGTGACCTGCCTTTTCGCAGAAGGCCTTATAAGACTGATTGGTATATTCGACGACGTTGTCAAAGGCCTCCACGGCCTTTGCCTTCATTGCTGCCATCACGTCCTTAGGAGTCATGCGATGGGTGAAGAAATTATAGTAGACATAAGCTGCAATAGCGGTCTGCACAGTGTAACTATCTTTAAAGTCTGTCTGCTTAAGGGATACGGGAGGAATCGTCACTTCCCCTTGGGCTTCATCGGATAAGTCCGGGTTCAGATCAATCAACCTTGTCAACTCCGCTACCAGCAAGTTGGGATCGAGTCCGCCATAGGCCTGTCCCACGTGGGTCTCCTTACCGACAACATAAAAGGAAGGAAGTAGCTTGCCGATCGTTCCAAAGTAGACATATCTGTTCTCATCATGTTCGTGGTAGGGTGTAGAATAGTCAGCATTAATTGCTGCTATGTAGTCGAGCTCAAAGCGCTTCTTCCATTCCTTAAGGACTCCTAGAGCAGATATGATGCCATGTGCGTTGTCTTCCTCATCGCATTCTGCAATGGCGATTAGGTTTCCATCGAGTTCTTCTGGATGTTCTGAGAAATAGCGAATCAGCCACATATGCCCTGCCACACCCGACTTCATATCAAGGGCTCCGCGACCAAACATATACTCGCCAGAATCAATGTCGCGCATCACATCTTCATGGAGTCTCAGCTCCCTCAGGAGCTCTGGGAGTTTATCTGGATCAAAGGCGTGTTCCTTTAGTGACCCAAAATCATCGACCCCCACTGTGTCGATGTGTCCCATGAGGATCACTGTTCGATTGGAACTACCCTTCGTTCCCTTAACCATAGCTAGGACATTATATCGTTCAATTTCATCATCTTTTGTTTGTTGTAGCATCAGCTGTTCAGGATGTGTCTTGAAATAAGGTAATTCACTGTAAAACGCGTGAACACGCCGAGCGCAATCCGCTTCCCCACTCGTTTTCACGATACTCGGGATCTTAACTAGATCTGTCGTGAGCGTTTTCACCTCATCAAAGCAATCTAAGTACATAGATACCCTCCTTGTACAATGGCATTTACGTCCCTTGCTTCCTTTCAAGGCCATCTAGAGTCTCAAGCACCCGATAAACATCGGCCCGAATCCGGGCAACTTCACCTAGACTATTGCTAATTTTGCTTTGCACCATCCAGTCAGAGATGATGTTATCGAAAGCAATGTCCATAAAGCGCTCAAAACCAGAAATCTGTACGCCAGGTCCAAAACTGACTGCCACATCGGATAGTTCCTTCTGAAGCTCTTCAAGTTTGATGCGCACGCGATGGAACAGTGCTTCCGCCTTGTCTATCTTGCTGTGCTTAATCAGGCTTGCAAACATGCCCCCGCGGAACATATCATAAATTCCCCAATTGCGTGCGCTTTTCAGCTGTCGTTCAACGTCATGGAGTAAATCTAAGACCTGGTGGGCAACGCCCCTTGCCTCTTGAATCTCCTTAGGATTAACCGACATACTACTCCTTCTTCCTAGAAGAGAATGATCTCAAAACCTTCGGCACTAAACACTTCTAGATCAGAGTGGCCGGACAATGCTGCATCAATCGGAAGACCCTGGGCTTCCGCTTCGGCCAACGTACCCATTTGTGCCGCACAAGCCTTACATACGGAGCGAATTAGACCTGCTTCCTTGATTTTCCGCCAGAGGGCACCCTGCGGAGAGTTCACAATGTCCTCGAGCCTGGCTACCGAAGCTCCTTCAATAATTAAAGCAACCTCATAGCCCCGTTCATGATAGTTCCACACATTGAGCAAAGCATGCACGAAGCAAGGCATTTCCCCTCGGAAACTTACAATGGCAATTTTCTTCATGACCTACACACCTCTCTTTTTGGTTCTCCTGTCTCTTGATTCTAGGTCTGGCTAATTCTTCCTGCGTAAACCCCTTGACAAAACCAGGTTCTAGCAGTAGCATGGATCTAGTAATTCAGTAAATTACTAAATTACTAGTTAGAAAAAGGAGGAACAAGTACATGAAAATCCCAACAACACTCAAACACAAGCCCGTTATCGTGAGTGAAGATTATGACAACGTCGATGGGCGGATGGCCTATGAGTCTGATGCCAAAGGTCTTTCCCTCGGTCTAGCCCAATGGAATGAACGGGGTAAGGTCGATATTTCGGCCAAAGTATGGCGACACACAGGAGAGCGCTGGTCTCGCCAATCCGAAGAGCTTCCCCTCCACCGTGTGCTGGACTTAGCCATTCTCGTCTGCCGTTCCAAACAGTACTTGGACGAAGCCTACCGCTTCGAAGATTTATATGACGCGTCCAACCCTCTTATTGATCGGGTGGGTTTACAGGGTGATGCCATGACAGTGGCGGTGTGTACGGATAATGAGATGATCAAAGAGGATATCAAGTTGTTTCGGCAAGTGTTAGCAGATGATGGTGAACTCATTGGCGAACGCCTACACACTCTAGCCCGAATCCTAAAGGAGATGGGATACTGATGGATCGAAGAAGGGAGCTAAAAGAAGAATACCGGCTTATGAAGCCGGCAATGGGTGTCTTTCGTATTCATTCGGAAGAAACTGGCAAGTGTTACCTCGAGGGTACAACGAACCTAAGGGCGTCAATGAATCGCGCCATTTTCCAGTTGAACTTCGGTTCGCATCCTAATCTAGAGCTGCAAAGTGATTGGAAGAAGTGGGGTCAAAAAAGCTTCTCGATAACCGTCATCGATGAGCTTCCCTACAACGAGGACGACACCTCAACGGATTATAAAGATGAAGTAGTAGAGCTCAAGGAAATTTGGGAAGAAAAACTCAAAAACGACGGATTCGAGTTCTATTAAGCATGGAGTTCTTGATCCATAGCCTCCAAGAGTTCGAGAAAGGCTTGAACGATGTCTGGGTCAAACTGGGTCCCTGCCCCTCGTCTTAACTCCTCCAATGCTTGCTCTGGGGTTAAGCGATGGCGGTAGGGACGTGCACTCACCATGGCATCATAGGCATCGGCCACAGCAACAATTCTCGCATTCAAGGGAATCTGTTGACCTCGAATACCATGGGGATAGCCCTCTCCATCAAGACGTTCGTGGTGGCAAAGCACTGTTTCCGCCACCTCCTCCATGCCCACAACGGCACTAAGGAAGCGATGTCCGTTTACTGGATGCTCTTGAATCTCCTCCCATTCAAGGGGTAACAAGCGCCCTGGTTTGTCTAAGATAGCATTGGGGATGGAGATTTTTCCGATATCATGCAGCAAACCAATTTTCGCTAGTCGAACACTGTCATCAACACTTAATCCCAATTGTCTTCCCAAAGCATAACAATAGTCGCTAACCCGTCGCGAGTGTTGCTCTTCTCTGGAGCTCTTCTCATAAAGGATGCTCATTAGGGTGCGAATTGTCTTATCCTCAATCTCAAGTGTTGGTGCTTCTAGACTAGGTCGGTTGTACATCTCGGCCACTTTCGCCCCCTTGAGAATCCCTGCGGATTCCGTTCTGTCAATTACGCACAACGGTGATCTTCGACAAAATTGTAATAAACCCTGCTAGTCAACTTAATTTTAGTTTAACAAACAAGACCAAACTTTTTGGTCCCAGCCTGGATATATAAAGTGACGAACTAGAAAGGGGGAAAGCTTTGGATATAACTGAACGAGAACTCATCAAGCAGGCTAAAGAAGGCAAACAAGATGCATTGGAACAGATCTTCAGGAATCATATTGATAGCGCAATACGCCTAGCTTACTTGATCTGCCGCAATTGGGCCACAGCCGAGGACGCGGTACAAGAAGCCTTCCTGCAAGCTTTTCGTTCCCTTGATTCCTTTCAAGATGACAGGCCTTTTAAGCCCTGGTTCACGAAAATCGTGGTGAATAAAGCGAAACGCACCAAGGATCGACTCGATCGGGGTCATGTCCCCTACGAGAATGAGGAACCAAATCCCCATAGGGCGTATGCTCCTGAGGAGCATGCTTTGGAACAAGAAGGTATCAATGCTCTATTCCAAGCGATTAATGAACTAGATGAGAAACACCGTCTTCCTCTCTTGCTGAAATATGTTTCGGGTCTGACGGAAGCCCAGATTGCAGAAACACTCAGCATGCCAGTGTCCCGTGTGAAGTCCCGTCTTTATGTCGCCAGGCAGCGTCTAAAGAAATACATTGCGATTCTAGAAGGAGGTGGCCAGAATGAAGACATTTGATGAGCAGATCGAACATGTTCTGCGACAAAAAAGCGAGTGGCCTGGTTCTGCCGATGTCCTTTGGGAGAATATTTCCGGTCAAATCGAGATGACGCCGAAAAAGCAGTCTTTTCAGCGTAGATCGTTTTGGATGGGCGCAGGAGCTGTAGCGACGATTTTTCTAGCATTCATGCTCTACACTATGCTGAACACCCCCGTTCTTCCGCCTGTAGTGCCAGAAGAACCACAGTTAGCCCGGATGCAGATGTTCAGCGCAATCATGCTGACAGAACCAGAGGTCTACCTCCCAGGGGAGCAAGTAGAACTTATTCTGACCAGTCATCCCGTAGACAACTGGAATGAGGGGCAGGATCTTAGCCTCACTATCTGGAAGGACGTGGAAGCGGAACAATCGATGGTCAGTAGAAGCACTTTACCCCACGAACTCATTCGTGGCCAAGACTCCGCATTTGTGCAAAGTCCCATGGATCCGGGCTTGTATCGCTTGGTCGTAGAAGGAAGCTTTATGGACGGAGATCAAAGAATTTCCGTTTTTGGCGAAAAAACTATACGTGTTGAAGGAGAGAGATTCGATGAAACATCTGAGAAGGATTAGTTTGTGCCTCGTTGTAGTGCTTGTTCTTTCCGTAGGAAGTGCAATGGCCGCAGCAGTTCCCGAGCAAAGTGGCCGTTTGCAGGTTACCGGTAATGCAGTAATAACAGCGGCTCCTGATCTTGCCCGGATTACCTTAGGGGTAGAGACCTCGAGCACATCTGCAGAAGAAGCTGTATCAGAAAATGCGCAGCGTATGGATAGCGTCCTTGGAGCTCTGAGAGCCTTGGGTATAGAGCAATCTGCTATGACTACAAGTGGCTACAATGTCTACAGCTATGACAACACCTTTGGACGCTCAACACCCGCCGAAGAAATCACGGCAACCTACCATGTCCAAAATGGCATCACGATTACGACCGAGAACCTTGATGAAGTAGGACTGATTGTAGATACAGCGGTTAAGGCTGGAGCAAACCAAGTGCGAAACGTCACCTTCGATATCGCTGACAAACAGGACATGCAGCTTCAAGCCCTTCAGGTTGCCATTGAACAAGCTCTAACGAAAGCGAATGTGATGGCACAAAGCGCAGGAGAGACCATCGGGGGTATTGTAAGCATCGATGAAGAGTACGGTACCTACGTGGCGAAAAGCGAGGCCATGCCAATGATGGCAGTTGGCTTTGACGGCGGTGCCCAAACAAGCATTAGTCCAGGGGAGATCGAGGTAACTGCCAGAGTGACCATGGAGTTTTGGTTCTAAGACTCAGAACTTCTCATGCGTAAAATGACTAGGAACCTGCGCGAGCAGGTTCCTTTGTTGTTCCCGGTATATTACTCGATGTAAGCGGCTACTCGTTCTAGACCATAGTCCTTTAACTCTTCTACTCTCCCTTGATCCACGTAATCGGCAATCATGGGATCGATGGGTAGTTTTGCCAAGACTGGAAGTCCATGCTCAAGCGCGATTTGCTCAATATGACTGTTACCGAAAATCTGATGAGTACTGCCGCAATCTGGGCAGGTGAAGTGAGCCATATTCTCTACCAAACCTAAGACCGGAATACTCATCAGCTTTGCCATCTTGACCGCCTTCTCGACAATCATCGAAACGAGTTCCTGCGGTGAAGTAACCACAATGATTCCATCTACCGGAATGGACTGAAAGACTGTTAAGGGAACATCACCTGTCCCTGGAGGCATATCGATGAACATATAATCAATGTCCTTCCAGATAATATCAGTCCAGAACTGCTTAACCGCTCCTCCAACTAGTGGTCCCCGCCAAACCACTGGATCGGTAGTGTTTTCTAGTAACAGGTTGATGGACATAATGGAAATCCCCTGCTTGCTCAATGCTGGATGAACTCCCTGTTCATCCTGGGCTGCCCGACCACTGATTCCAAAGGCTTTGGGAATGGATGGTCCAGTAATATCCCCGTCCAGGACAGCTACACGGTATCCTTTACGGTTCATGGCGACGGCCAAAAGAGAGGTGACAAGCGACTTACCCACGCCCCCTTTACCACTCACAATCCCAATCACCTTACCGACTCTACTTAACTCATGAAGCTGAGCCACGAACTCGCCTTGCATAGGCAACATCTCCCTTATTGAACTTACCTAGGACTTCTTGTTTCAATCTCCATCTCCTCCATTGCACCTGAATTCATGGCGCGAAAAAGCCCCACGTATGTGGGGCTAAGTTGACAGGTTGAGCCTACTTCTATTCGGCTTCAGGACCTTTAACGGTGATTGTGATGTCTTTCTTACCGACGTTAGGAATTTCGAGCAAAAGAACCTTTCCGTCATCAGAGCCTTTAAACTTGGCTTCGTCATCTGTAAACACCTTATCTCCAGCCTTTACAGTCTTAACTAAGGAAAGCGCGTCTACGTCTTCGACAAGTGTAAACTCAACCTCAAGG
>JAAZLY010000097.1 GCA_012799115.1 Bacillota bacterium | reverse complement strand
TCTCAGCCTCGGGCTGGAGTTAGATGAAGATCGGGTGACCAGACTCAAAGAGGCTGGCGCAGATCTAATCATCAACCTAGCGGCGATCCCCTTTAGAATCGGAGATGAGGATCGGTATCTAGAAGAATTATCACGTCTGGCCAAGACTGCAAGGATTCCCATTCTGCGAGCTTCTCAAGTAGGGGGCAATGACGGTTTGATCTTCTGTGGAGGAAGCTTGGGAGTGGATCAGACAGGTAATCTAATAGCGAAGCTGCCAGACTTTCAAACTGCCGGTGCCATGGTGGATTTGCAGGCACCAGGGATGCAAGTGGAGAGAGAAGTGCAGGATGAAACAGAGCAAGTCTATCAAGCCTTGGTCCTTGGTGTACGTGACTACATGCGGAAATGCGGCATGCAGAATATAATCATCGGGCTCTCTGGGGGCCTTGACTCTGCTGTGTCAGCTTGTATTGCAGCGGAAGCAGTAGGACCTGAGTGCGTCTGGGGTATTACGCAGCCGGGACCCTTTTCCAGTGCTGGGAGTGTTGAGGATGCCCAGACACTGGCGGAAAATCTTGGGATCCGCTTTGATATCCTGCCCATAAGCGAGCTTTATCAGGCAACATTGACTTCGCTACAGGATCTCTTTTCAGGTACGGAGATGAACGTGGCTGAAGAGAACATTCAGGCACGCCTGCGTGGTAATCAGCTGATGGCTCTCTCCAACAAGTTTGGCGGATTGGTCCTGACCAATAGCAATAAAAGTGAGCTCGCTGTGGGATATTGCACTTTGTATGGAGATATGAGCGGTGGCTTAGCCCCCATTGCAGATTGCTACAAGACGATGGTCTATCAACTAGCCTATTACATCAATCGAGAGAGGGAGATCATTCCTTGGAACACCATTGAGAAGCCCCCCTCTGCCGAACTCAGGCCCGATCAAAGAGATGATGAGACCCTTCCGCCCTACGATATTCTAGATGGCATCATTAAGCTTTATTTGGATGAGGGTTTACGCCCAGCGGAAATCATAGCCCAGGGTTACAAAGAAGAGACGGTGCGTTGGGTGATTCGGACCATTGACCGTAACGACTACAAACGGAGACAGGCAGCCTTGATCCTCCGCATAACCACACCGATCTTAGGAGACGATCGCAAAATGCCCTTGGCTGGGCGCAAAGAGTTTTGACCTGCAGGGAGGCGATGATTCGATGTATACAGGCGAGAAAGTTAGATTACGGGCATACCGCATGGAGGACGCACCGAAGGCTCAGGCATATATCAATGATCCTGAGATCAAACGCTTACTGGGGGGTGCCCCTTTCCCTCTGACACTGAATGATGAAGAGAAGTATATCGCGTCGCTAAGCGCCCATAACAGTAGCACTTACAGCTTTGCCATTGAGACTTTGAGCGATAGTCACTATATTGGTGGTTGCGGTCTTAACCGGCTGGACTGGAAAAACCGAGTTGCGGAAATTGGAATTTTCATTGGTGACAAGTCCTATTGGAACCATGGTTATGGAACAGATGCCCTGAAGGTGTTGCTTCGTTTTGTCTTTGAACAGTTGAACATGAACAAGGTTAGTCTGCAAGTTTTGTCGTTTAATGAGAGGGCGCAAAAAGTCTACCACAGACTGGGCTTTCAGGTAGAAGGACGCTTACGGCAAGAGCGCTACACTGATGGGGCCTACCATGATATGATCGTCATGGGCTTGTTGAGGGAAGAATATGAGGAAAAGAAGGACTTATGATGAGCGAGATTCCTATTTTGTACGAAGACAACCATTTGTTAGTTGTCGTCAAGCC
>JAAZLY010000096.1 GCA_012799115.1 Bacillota bacterium | reverse complement strand
GCCAATCACGTGGTTCTAGTGACAGGAGCCGGAGGTTCCATTGGATCGGAACTATGCCGGCAGATTGTTGCACTTAAACCAAAGACCTTGCTCCTTTTGGATAACTGCGAGAATAATATGTATGATATTGAAATGGAGTTGAAGGCGACAAGCGATACTCCCCTCGTAGCTCTAGTCAAGGATGTCGGGGATCGAGACGCCATCGAGGCTGTGTTTGCCAAGTTCAAACCCCAAGTGGTCTTCCATGCGGCCGCTCATAAACATGTGCCCCTCATGGAACAGAATCCCGAAGAGTCGATTAAGAATAATGTATATGGTACATATCAGGTGGCCTCGGCTGCCCACCGACACCAAACGGAGCGTTTTGTGCTTGTCTCCACAGATAAAGCGGTGAATCCCACCAGTGTTATGGGTGCATCGAAACGTATTGCAGAGATGATTATTCAGTATCTCGATACCATCAGCTCCACGACCTATGTGGCCGTGCGTTTTGGCAATGTCTTGGGTAGCAGAGGTAGTGTCATTCCCCTCTTCCGCAAGCAGATTCTGAACGGGGGCCCCGTCACTATTACCCATGAGAAGATGATTCGCTACTTTATGACTATACCCGAAGCGGTGCAGCTGATCTTGCAGGCTGGTGCCCTGGCCACAAGTGGCGAGATCTTTGTCTTGGATATGGGCGAGCCGGTTTCCATCATGGATCTCGCAACAACCTTGATTCGTCTCTCTGGCTTTCAGCCCTACGTTGACATTGACATCAAGGTGACGGGTATGAGGCCTGGCGAGAAGCTCTTTGAGGAGTTACTCACCGACGAAGAGGGAGTCAACGCGACGACCCATCAAAGGATTTTCGTGGCTAAGCCATCGAGCCTTGATCAGGCGCTGCTGGAGAGCACGATTAACGCCTTTGAACAAAGTCCGCGTATGATCTTACCAACCAACCAAGAGACTACGGCTCAGTTTATCCAGAGTTTCTTACCTGACTTCGTCGTGGTGACCAACGAGTATGACCAGCGGAGGGACAGTGTACTGGCCGAAGTAGCGGCCACTCGTGATGTGGGGGATTCTATATGAGAGATTTGCAGGAGATTGTTTCGGAGTTTGACTTTGCAGGCCGTTATCAAGGGGCTGAAGAGTGCACGACTGGGCATATTAATGATACATTCTTTGTTCAATTTGAAGGTGAGGACACATCGAAGCGCTATGTTCTCCAACGCATTAACCATCATGTCTTTCGGCAGCCAGCTGGGGTGATGGAGAATATCGCGGCAGTAACGGATCATCTTCGGAGGAAAATTCGTGACCGAAAGGGCGATCCAAGTCGAGAGGCACTGCGCATCATTCCTACCAAGGAGGGACAGTTGCTCTACCGGAGCCAGCACGGAGAGTACTGGCGGGCGTATGACTTTATCGAGGGCGCTCGGACGTACCAGCAGGTGGAAAAACCAGTACATTTTTATCACGCCGGTCGTACCTTTGGTCAGTTTCAATGTCTCTTGAGCGATTTCCCCGCAGAATCACTCCATGAAACCATTGAGCGTTTTCATGACACCCCAAAACGCCTAGCTGATTTACGGCGAGTAGTCGATGCGGATTCCGTCGGGCGGGTAGCTGGAGTGCAAAGAGAGATCGATTTTGTCCTGCAACGTAGTGATGATACTGCAGTCATTGTTGATCTGATGAGTGAAGGGAGTATCCCCCTGCGGGTTACACATAATGACACCAAGTTCAATAATATATTGATCGATGATGAGACGGGTGAGGGTATTTGCGTCTTGGATTTGGACACGGTGATGCCCGGTTCCGCGCTCTACGATTTTGGCGACGCCATTCGCTTTGGGGCTAGCACCGCCAAGGAGGATGAGCCTAACTTGGATCTGGTGGCTCTAGACCTGGAACTTTTCACCCACTTTACCCGGGGATACCTGGAGATGGCCAGGGAGTTTCTAAATCCGATGGAAATCAAGCATCTGGCCTTTTCTGCAAAGCTCTTGACCTTGGAGACGGGGATCCGTTTCTTAGCCGATTATCTAGACGGCGATCAATATTTTCGCATTGAGCGTCCTGGACATAATTTGGAGCGGGCCCGTACCCAGTTCAAGCTCGTGGCCGATATGGAAGCCCAAATGTCTGTTATGGAAGATATTGTTCAAAGCATCCTGCGCGGTGATCTAAAAGAGGGTGCTTAAGATGGGAAAGACCATGAAGCTCCTGATTCTCGTGGCTACCTTTGTTGTAGTCACGGGTTCCCTCATGATAATGGCTTTTCTACCACATCTCGCGACAGGTAGCGTCATTAACCGACATATCGACTTTGAGGTGGTGTATGATCCAAAGGATTGGGGACTTGATGTAAAGGCTCTATCTTTGGAGACAGAAGACGGCTATACCCTTGCCGCTTGGGATTTGGAGGTTCCAGAGCCCAAGGCAGTCGTGATTTTCCTCGGTGGACTCACCCATCCTCCCGTCAGTGCTTTTTGGGGTCATGCCCGGCTCTTGGCAGAACAGGGGTATGGCTCCGTTTTGATCGAACTGCGTAGCCATGGAGAAAGCTCTGGTACACAGGTTTATCTCGGTTTCGCAGAGCATCTCGATTTGTTGGCAGGTCTCCAGTATGTGAAATCCCACTATCCAGGAGCTCCGATTGTAGCCTTTGGGGCTGATCTTGGGGGAGTGACCGCCATCAATGGGGCCGGTTTGAATCCTGACATTGGAGGAGTCATTAGTATTGGAGCATTTTCCTCCTGGGCTGACCTCTTCACTGACAATCTCTACTTCAGTGGTGCTCCCCTCGCCTTTGCCCTGGCGGAGAAACCCTTTGTGAATCTCTATACTGTAATCAAGTTTGGCTGGGAGAGCGTTCAGTTAAACCCTAAGAAGCAGATTACAAACTTGGCCAAGAGACCAGCCCTACTGATTCATGCGGAAGACGACGCTCTCGTTTCGGTGCTGAATCTGGAGCGTATCACGGCCAGTCCAAGGAGCGGGGAACAAGTGGAGATATGGATTCGGCCAGGCGAAGAGCACTTAGTATCTACAGATTTCTTGCATCCTGAAAACGATCCAGAATACATTGGGCGAATTTTCGACTTCTTGGATCGTCACTTTTGAAACCTTAAGATGGGAGTCATACCATGATTCGAGCGGCAGTAGTTGGTTATGGAAATATTGGAAAATATGCAGTCCGAGCCATTCAGGCGGCGGATGATTTTACACTCGCGGGCATAGTCCGCCGCCAGGTGGGCGAAGTACCGGTGGAGCTTTCGGGAATCCCAGTGGTAAGTGATATTACCGAGCTGGGTCAAGTCGATGTAGCCCTCCTTTGTGCGCCAACACGCAGGGTGCCTGAGTTAGCCAGTAGCATTGTAGCTTTAGGAGTTAACACCGTAGATAGCTTTGATCTCCATGGTGAACATTTGGTAGAGTATCGAAGGGAGATAGGTGCCAAGGCCAGAGAACATGGGGCGGTCTCTGTGATTGCCGCGGGTTGGGATCCTGGAAGTGATTCCTTGATTCGAGCTTTGCTGGAGATGATGGCCCCCAATGGTCTCACCTTTACGAACTTCGGACCAGGGATGAGTATGGGTCATTCGGTCGCGGTCAAGGCCGTGCCTGGAGTCAAGGATGCCCTTTCGATGACGATCCCTGCTGGATCAGGAGTACATCGCCGCCTTGTCTACATCGAACTTGAGGCAGGGGCTGACTTTAGCGCAATAGAGCGTTCCATCAAAGAGGATGCCTACTTTGTCCATGATGAAACCCATGTGTACCAAGTGGAGTCTGTTTCTCGTCTCAAAGACGTAGGTCATGGGGTGTTGATCGAACGAAGTGGTACCTCGGGTAATACGGCGAACCAGAATTTCAAATGGGAAATGCGCATTAACAATCCCGCCCTCACCTCCCAGGTGATGGTAGCAGCTGCCAGGGCCGGTATGAAGCAAAAGCCAGGTAGCTACACGCTTTTGGAGATTCCGTTACTAGATTATTTTTCCGGAGATTGTGATGAATTGATACGACGTTTGGTTTGAGGCAAAACGAAAGGCGACAGAACCTAGGATTCTTTTTGCGGAAAGACTCCTAAGGTTCTTTTTTATTCGGTTTTCGTGTTTAAGAAGTGTTAATTTCCCGAGAAACTCGAAAGGGATTTCGTACTCCTATGCGAATAGTAGTCGTATAAAACTAAGGACGGAGGATGGTCGATGAAATACGCTGGTTTAACTGTAGGAGTACCTAAGGAGATTCTTGCTGGTGAGCGGAGAGTCTCCGCGACACCAGAGACAGTAAGTCAATTTGTGAAAGCTGGAGCAAAAGTATTGGTAGAAACAGGGGCAGGCTTGGGAGCCTTCTTTAGTGATGAAGCTTACCAAGAAGCAGGTGCCACTCTTTGCAGTGTGAAAGAGGTTTTTGCTGGTGCTGACTTGATCCTTAAGGTAAAGGAACCACAGTTTAATGAGGAACTAGGTGTACACGAAGTTGATTTGATGCGTGCTGGGCAGGTCCTAGTAACCTTCTTGCATCCTGCATCGCCAGGAAACCACAAGATGATCCAAGATCTCGCCAAGAAGGGTGTCACTTCCTTGACCCTCGACTCCATTCCTAGGATTTCCCGGGCCCAGAGCATGGACGCTCTCACTTCCATGAGTACTGTAGCCGGCTATAAGGGACTACTGATGGCAGCCAACAAGATTCCCAAGTTCTTGCCCCTCATGGGTACTGCCGTAGGCATGATTCAACCTGGTCAAGTACTCGTCATCGGCGCAGGCGTTGCAGGGCTGCAAGCTATAGCAACGGCTAAGAGAATGGGCGCTGTTGTTTATGCAGCTGACATCCGTCCTGATGCTCGTGAACAAGCCCAAAGCTTAGGCGCACGCCTTGTTGAGTTAGGAATTCCCCAAGAACTAGCTATTGGCGAAGGTGGCTATGCCAAACACTTGAACCAAGAGTGGTTAGAAAAAGAGCGGGAAGCCCTTAAAGACCTTGTGGCTAGCTCCGATATTCTCATCACCTCCGCTTTGGTACCAGGTAAAGAAGCGCCAATTCTTGTGACTGAAGAGATGGTCAAGTCGATGAAGCCCGGTTCCGTGATTGTGGACATCGCCATTGACCAAGGCGGAAACTGTGCTTTGAGTGAAGGCGGCGTTGTGAAGGAACATTATGGTGTCATCGTTGATGGAACCAAGAACATTCCTGGATCCATGCCCACAAGTTCTACCGACATGTTCTCCAAGAACGTCCTGAATTTTGTCAATAACATTGTGGAAGACGGCAAGATTACACTTAACCTTGACGATGTAATTGTGAAAGAAACCCTGACGACAAGAGACGGCAATGTTGTCCACGAGGGTGCTCTAGAATCAATGCGTTTAAGAGGAGAGATTTAATGACCTATCTTGTTTTAGTCCTGGCTTTTGTGGGAGCAGCTATTTTGGGCTATAAGCTAATTAGCGATGTGCCCAGTTTGATTCACACCCCACTGATGTCGGGCATGAACGCCCTTTCTGGTATCACAATTGTCGGTGCGATATCGACAACAGGCTTAGCGATTGCTACCGGAAGTAAACTAGTGGGATTTCTCGCCATTGTCCTGGCCATGATTAACGTTGTGGGTGGATTTATGGTGACCAATCGCATGTTAAGGATGTTCAAAACAAAGAAGGGGAGGAGTTCGTAGATGACCCTATCATTATTCTTACAATTACTATTTATTGCAGGGTTCATCTACGGAATCCGCCTCATGAACTCACCTGAAACAGCAGTCACCGGTAATCAGATTGGTGCCGTCTCCATGGCTGGTGCCATTGTGGTTACCATGATCGAGTCACAGGTCTTGACCATGCCTGTGATCTGGGCTGGCCTGATTGTAGGTTCTGCCCTTGGCGTGTGGCTTTCCACCAAGGTATTGATGATTCAGATGCCTCAAATGGTAGCGCTTCTGAATGGATTTGGCGGCGGAGCATCGGCCTTAGTAGCTCTAGTGACGATCTATCTAAGCGTTGGTGCCACAAGTGCCATCGAACTGATTCCCTTCACCTGGTTCACGTCAGGTCTGGCGGTCATTGTAGGTGGCGTGACTCTCAGCGGTAGTTTGGTTGCCGCAGGTAAACTGCACGGGAAAATGAACCAGCGGCCCGTTCACTTGCCCTATCACAACCTACAGCTCTTTGGAAGTCTGGCTATCATGTGCCTCTCCACACTAGGGCTCACTTTTAGCCTCGGACACCCACTTCTCCACGCGGTGATCCTTACAGTAGGTTCCCTATACTGGGGATATGTCTTTACAGTCCGGGTAGGCGGCGCAGATATGCCCATTACTATCTCACTTCTAAACTCCTTTTCGGGAGTAGCTGGGGCTATTGCAGGTTTTGCCTTAGAAAATGGTGCTCTGCTTGTGGTGGTCGGTTCCATCGTGGGAGCTTCTGGTCTGATTCTGACACAGATCATGTGTAAGGCTATGAACACCAGTCTGATGAAGATTCTCACCGGTAAGACAACGGCGACCAAGAAATCGACACCTGCGCCTGCGCCGAAAGCGGTAGCGCAGATTCCAGTAGAGGCCGTTCCAAGTAAGCCCCAGGGACCTCGTTGGGAAGAAGCAGTTCGCTCCAGCAAGAAGGTTGCGATCATTCCCGGTTATGGTATGGCTCTAGCCCAAGCCCAGCTTCAAGTAAAACAGCTGGCTGATCTTATGGCTAGCCAGGGTACGGAAGTACGCTTTGGTATCCATCCTGTAGCAGGACGGATGCCCGGACACATGAATGTGCTCCTGGCAGAAGTAGATGTACCCTATGACCAGCTCTATGAACTCGATGATATCAATGCCTTCCTTGAAGATGCAGATCTGTGCATTATCATTGGGGCCAATGACGTGGTCAACCCGGCCGCGATTGAGCTTGAGGATACCCCCATCTACGGCATGCCGATCATTCGCGCCGATCACGCAAAGCAGGTTTTGGTTTGTAACTTTGATACCAAACCGGGCTATGCTGGTGTAGACAACAGCCTCTATGAAATGGACAAAGTAGAGCTCTTGCTTGGTGATGCTAAAGAGGGAATTGCCAAGATCGTTGCAGTCCTCAAGGGAGAGAAAGCACCTGAACCAGCTTCTGAGACCGGGGAAACTTCGGATGATCTAGCAGGCAAACTCAGTTCCGCTAAGAAGGTTGTCATTATCCCTGGTTACGGTATGGCTCTTGCCCAGGCCCAGGGCCAGGTGAAGCAACTTGGGGAACTTCTGGAAAGCCAAGGTAAAGAAGTGCGCTATGGCATCCATCCTGTTGCAGGACGTATGCCAGGGCATATGAACGTGCTTCTGGCCGAGGTTGATGTACCCTATGACAAGCTCTATGAGCTCGATGACATCAATGCCTTCCTAGAAG
>JAAZLY010000095.1 GCA_012799115.1 Bacillota bacterium | reverse complement strand
TGTCACTGTTCAACTGGAGCTGGAGAACATACTCCCGCCTCAAGAAGTCATTGTTGATGCCGGCGGCAACAGTCATCCCGCCCAATGGATGAGTGCTCCCGGAAGCTCTGGTCGTAAAGAGTTCATGGTTCCACAATACCTCATTCCTTCCCTCGCCTCCCACCTCTACCTCGGTTGGAATAACGAGGGCATGTATCCGGTCTCCGAAATCAGTTGGCTGGATACCGAGGGGCTCTTGCTTCCTGGTGATATGAGCCTGACGATCCATGATGGGCAACCCCTCAAAGGAACACTCTCTTTTATGGTAGATGGGGATTCCATGTCCCAGATCTCACTCCATTTCTTTGATACGGCCTACGGACATATGAACCTTGATCTGGTGGGAGAAGGGACTTTCTCCCAGTTGGCACTGGAGGAGTACCCGCAGGAAGAGCCAACTCGCTTGTCGGAGGTTTTCCACCTACAAATCGTTGGAAGCGAAGATCGCCTAGAAATCGGCAAGACAACGGCCTTGGAGGGCAATCTCTTTCGGGTGATCGAACTAGACCTTATCTCCCAAGTCCAAGCCCTTCTAGACATTGATCCATCAGAGGTCTTTTGGCTGCGGATTGACTCGGAGCAGGGAGCGTTTTTCCTGCCCCTCCACGCCCTGACCTCCAATCTTCCCCTGGGTTTTGGTGAGTCAAGGATGGTGGCCCCTGGTTCCTATAATAAAGTGAGACTTGTCTATGAGCTTCCAGAGGAGTTAGCCAAACACCCCAGCGCCCTGTATGTGGACCTTAGGGAGGATGATGTAATCCTTCCTCTACATCTAGGTGGAGACGGGCAAAAAGGTACCGAAACCCTCAAACGTTCAGACAACTATGTGGAAGCGGAGGGAATCCGACTTTACATCAATGAAGTTGCTCCTTTGCATGAGAGAGGTTCTTCTGCGGAACACATTGTTGTCGTGGATTGTACCCTGGTGGATGAACCGGATGGATTCGGCACTAGTCTGGAAGGTTTCCTGAAACTTGTACGTGATGACTATGCTGGAGTTCAATCTGAGGTGGATGTAGTCAAACTAGTAACCCAGGGCGGCTTGGGGGACTTTACCGACAGCGGCGAAGTATACTATGAGCTGGAGCCTAGCATCCAGACAGACGCTCTTGCCTTAGGCTTGGGGGATGCAGTCGTTAAAGATGGCGAGTCAAGACGGGGAATTCTAATCTTCGAGATTCCAACTGAGGGCGTAGACCATGACTGGACTCTAACTTCGGACCTTTTCCCCAACCTCGAACTTGTCATCTCCGATGCAGTATACTCCCAGCCTGAACTTGTGCGGTACAGAACCGACTTTACTCCCATCCAAGATGGAAAGTTTGCAGAAGATCTGTCAAGAGCGATCGAGACAGCGATCAGACGCAGGGAGGCACTGCAAGCGGCGAGGGGCGAAGCGGTGAAGGAGAATCGCATTGATCTTGCAGGTACTGGTGATGGCCAAGATAAGGTTACGCCTCCACTTCTCTCTACCCCGGGCTTGGTCAAATTTGAAGAAGTAACGTCCCTAGACGACTTATTAACGCTCCTCAGGGAAGTACAATGGCTCCCAGGCAGTGGAGAGCTTTGGCAACCGCTATATGCCCCGGAGGCTGTGTTAACCCAGATGTGGGGAACACAGGCCGATCTGGCAGTACTAGCTGAGAAGGGATTGCAGCGGCTGGAGTTCCACACCGAACGAAGCGTAGTTGACTTGACGCCAGAGGGCCGAGAGCGCCTAGCCAAGAGATCATCCCTCCCCCTTGAGAGTGTATCATTTGATACTCTACCTGCTGTCAAGTATCAGGTAGATGGTCAGGAGAGAATGCTTGTCTTGCCCTTTGCGAGGGATATTTCCGAACTGGCAGGGGTCGTCGAGGTTCCAATTAGGCGCATCACACTAAATGAAGAACTAGAAATGGTCAGAATCGAGGTTTCTTTCAATGTGATTCCCACGAGTGACGGCTTTGGATCCCAATTTGCAGATTTCGCAGCAGCCCTCTCTGGCGATGAGGATTCGAATGTGAGTGAACCCCTTCTGGTACTTTCGGCCGGTCTCGCTCTGTCCGACTTGAGCCTGGATCCCCTCGACCTAATTTACATCTCTGCTGGAAACGATCAAGGAGAGCTCTTCACTGCCATCCTAGAGACTCCTGTTGGCAGAGTGATTGGTCAAGAAGTTGTGGATACAGGATTCTATGAAATCAGGGGCGCTACCGTAGAGATTGTCCTGCCCCACGAGACCTTCAGGCACGAGTTCTTACTCGAAGAGGATCAAAGAATCGACCAGGTGGCCCAGACCATTGCGATCAATGCTCCCGATCTACCCCAGAGTTCTGCGAAGATCTTGCAGAACGTAGCGGATACGATGTATGGAAGTTCCGAGAAGCCTGATTCGCTTTCCGTCCTACAGTGGTATACACGCAGCTTGATCAACCAATTCATAGCTGCCCAGACTACTTGGGAAAATGAGTTGGCAGAGGAAATGGGTCTAACGATCGGACGGAGCACCATACCCCGGATTGTAGCAGTTACTGTGAAGAACCGAACCACACATACGGGCCCACAGCTCGATACTACAATTGACCTGTTGCAGGCGGCCAATCAAGTTCATAGCGACGACGTAGAGAAGAAGCAGGCCTTCTACATTGCATCAGGCCTTCGCGCTTCGACGCTCGAAGCCAAAATTCTAGGCCAAGGTCGCGGGATATTCGAGATCTGGTCGCAGCTACCTGATGATACCGCTATGATCTGGATTGATGAGGAAAATCAGGATCTAGCCCTAGAAGTACTGAAAGACGTGGGGTATGATCCATTTACACTCGGGCGGATTGCCGAGGCATCAGCAAATGGAAAGTTACTAATAGTACCGCTAGAGAGGGTTCTCGTTGATGGCAAGGCTCGAGCTGCCTGGCTGGAAGTGGACAAAGACACCTATTTCTCCATCGGGGTAATCGAAGGCGGTGAACACGGTGCCATGGTTGCTCAGCAAGTGATCATTGAATTGTACAAAGACTTTGCCAAGTACAGCGTAGGTACCGTAGTGGGTGTTGATACAATCTTGTGGGGAGTAGCCAGTTATGCTCTGATCTACGACGATTACGACACGATCCTAGCTGCGGCAGAGGAGGAAGACCTTGCCGTTGCGCAGATGGTTAAGGACTCCATTGAAGCGGCAGGCACGCTGAATCTAGGGAATATCAAGGGTCCCCGTGAAATGGCGCAGGATGAGGCCAAGAAGTTGCTCTTGCCCGATCTCTCTTTCTCTGCAGGCATGGCTGCCGGTATCCTGTTCTACCTAGAGACGGCACGGCAGTAACTGGTGTTAAACAGCAGGGCCACGTAGCGACTCCTAGGAGTGGCTACGTGGCCCTTTTCCGTTCTGAGACCGATTAAACGTGCACAACTATGCGTAAATCGTACGGTTATGAATATCGCCGATACCTGAGATGCGGTAGAAGTAAGTGTTAATTACATCTCGCCATTCTTTGGCATGATCGAGCTGTTCTTCCAAACGAGCAAGCACATGGCCAAAGGTCGCTTCGTTCACTCTGCCCTCTAGGGAGCGCCAGGAAGCAAGGAGTCCTTCCACCTGTTCCACCCCTAGGAAATGAGAGTCATAGATGTGTTGTAGCAATGTCTTGCCTGTCTTGAGCTGATAGGTATAGGGTACCCGATGGAAAAACAGCAGGAGCTCCTCCGGACATGTTTCCATGGATTCATAGAGAGCGGCATTCTCCGGATGATACTGACCCGTAAAGCCTGTACCATTTCCCACCGTACGATCAACACCAATGGCTTGATTATTAGCCTTATGATACGTCCCCCATTTGGAATACTCATATCCATCCACATTCGGTCCGTAATGATGGTTGGGATTGCACATCCAACCGATGCCCAATGGAGTAGTATAGTTTTCGTAGATCTCCCAGGACGTAAGGAGCATCTCGCTCAACGTGGCTAAAACCTCGGTACAAGGACCAAAGGTAAGGGTGATCCATTCACGAGTGATCTGTTCGGCTGAAAGGCTTGGATCCCAGGCCAAGCGGGCATAACCGTAGAGATTAGCCTGGGCTAGAGTATGCCCAGTCCAGTTCGGGTCGTTCCCTACATTGACTACCGCTGCCATTCCGCTCGAAACAACAGTAGCCACAGTCGAACCTGGTCCCTGGGCATAGGTGTCAAAGTCCAAGATCTCCTTCCACTGAGGAACCAGGTAACACAGATGCCTTTGTTGTCCCGTATACTCCTGGGTAATTTGAAGCTCTAGAATCTGGTTGGTATCCTCCATGGCACCAAAAAGGGGCGATACAGGCTCCCGCACTTGGAAATCCATAGGTCCGTTCTTGATTTGCAGGATCACATTATGGCGAAATTGACCATCCAATGGTTTAAAGTAGTCGTAGGCAGCCCGAGCCCGATCCGTCTTGGTGTCGCGCCAATCTTGGTGACAGTTATAGACAAAACAGCGCCAAATCAACACTCCTCCGAAGGATTCCAAAGCCTCTCCAAGCATATTCGCCCCATCGGCCTGGGTGCGCCCGTAGGTAAAGGGTCCAGGCCTATTTTCCGAATCGGCCTTGACCAAGAATCCTCCCAGATCGGGAATACGTTGATACACTAGTTTCACTTGATTCTTCCACCATGTCCTAACTCGCTCATCTAAAGGGTCCGCAGTATCTAGGCCAAATTCTAAGGTGCTCGCATAATTAACACTCAAGAACAAGCGAATCCCATATGCTCTAAAGATGTTAGCCAAGGTCTCTGCCATATCAATACGCGAGGCTATAAGCTGTGTCTCAGCTGCATGAACATTTACATTGTTCACCGCCACACTGTTAATCCCAACCGATGCCAGTAATCTAGCATAGTCCCTGATTCGATCCAAGTCAGACACCAACTGATTATCTTCAAAGAAGATCGACCGTCCAGCATAGCCTCTTTCCACACTACCATCGAGATTATCCCAGTGATTGATCATCCGTAGATCATTCTTGGGAGAGTCTGTGACTTGAAGTCCTCCCCCAATCTCTCCCACTTGCAGGAGTCGTAAGAAAGCAAACGTTCCGTAGAGACAACCACGCTCCCCCGGGCTTGTAATAACGACACGAAGGGATCCTTCCTCTTCCTGAACCTCAAGCTGGTAGCCCTCTTCTCCCAGAGTCCACTCGGCGTCAAGGGCTCGGATCACTTGGACTGCAGCTCCTTGCGGTCCACCTTCCCCCTGAGGCAAGAGACGAGGTGTAGTGCCCAGCAATCCCCCAATTCCCCTTTGCAGCTCTTCCTCTATAGCCTCTACTAGGGGGCCATCTCCGTCAACCTGAATCGTCTCAAATTGCCCTTGGTATTTGTCCCAAGACTCCTTCTTTAGTGGATCATAGTGTAACCAGCAAGCATAGTCGCGCAAACTCCGAATATCTCTCATATCTCTAAACCTCTCTTTCCTCTATCCAAGCGATATCTATTCACAGCTTCTCAGGCTTCATGGACTATGGTATGATAATGAAAAAGTTGGAAATTCCCGAAAGGTGGTATTTTACCATGTTATTCAGGCAGATCGATCGAACCATGGCCGAACGGATCGCGGATCTGATATCTCGCATGACCGTCCATGAGAAGATATCCCAGATGGTCTACAACTCCCGGGCCATCCCCCACCTAGGCATCGAAGAATACAACTGGTGGAACGAATGCCTCCACGGAGTAGGCCGAGCTGGCATCGCCACGGTGTTTCCCCAAGCCATTGGCATGGCCGCCGCCTTTAACAGTGAACTATTGTACAAGGTAGCTGACGTTATCGCCGACGAAGCCCGGGCCAAACACCACGAAGCTGCCCGGAGACATGATCGCGAGATTTATAAAGGTCTCACCTATTGGACTCCCACCATTAATATTTTCCGGGATCCTCGTTGGGGCCGAGGCCAAGAGACATATGGGGAAGATCCCTATCTTACGGGAAAACTCGGCCTAGCCTTCGTCCAGGGCTTGCAGGGCGATCATCCTGAGTATATGAAGATTGCGGCTTGTGCCAAACACTTTGCAGCCCATAGTGGTCCCGAAAGCCTCCGCCACAGCTTTGATGTTCAAGTCAGCGAGAAAGATCTCTACGAAACCTATCTCCCCGCCTTTCGGGAACTCGTGGTGGAAGGCAAGGTTGAATCAGTGATGGGAGCCTATGACCGCACCAACGGAGAACCCTGCTGTGCCAGTCCCACATTACTACAGGACATTCTCCGGGATGCCTGGGGCTTTGACGGTCATGTCGTCTCGGACTGCGGTGCTATTCACGACATCCATGCCCACCATAAGGTGACGGATACCCCAGCACAATCAGCAGCTCTTGCAGTAAGCTATGGCTGCGACCTTAACTGCGGTCGGGTGTACCCCCATCTCTTGGAAGCACTGGAGCAGGGGTTAATTGACGAGGAGACAATTGACGAAGCCCTTAGTCGTTTACTGCAGACCAAGTTCCGCCTAGGCATGTTTGATCCGGAAGATGTAGTACCCTATGCCCAGATTCCCTATGAGATCGTGGCTTCGCCAGAACACCGGGCTTTAGCTAGAGAAATGGCCAGGCAGTCGATGGTTCTCTTGAAGAACGACAACGACCTCTTACCCCTCTCCAAGGACCTAAAGACTATCGCCGTCATTGGGCCTAATGCTAACGCAGACAATGTGCTTTTAGGCAACTACTACGGAACCTCTACCAAGCTGGTCAACGCCCTAGATGGGATTCGAAACAAGGTCGAACCGGCAACCAAGGTTCTTTATGCTAACGGCTGTGACCTCATCTCCACAAAGCCAAGCTATTGGGGGAATAGTCCCGCAGCGGGCTTCTCCGAAGCCATGGCCATGGTAGATAGGGCCGATTGCGTAATCTTCTGTGCCGGTATCTCTCCAGCTCTAGAGGGGGAAGAAGGGGAAGCGGCCAATTCCGATGGTGGCGGTGACAAGCTCACCCTTGACCTTCCAGGCATGCAACAGCAGCTACTTGAGGAAGTCTGCCAAAGCGGCAAACCCGTTGTGCTCGTAGTCTTCAGTGGCAGTCCCCTCAATCTTAACTGGGCTGCAGAACATGTTCCAGCTATCGTGCAGGCTTGGTACCCAGGGGAAGAAGGCGGAAATGCCTTAGCCGACATTCTCTTTGGCGACTATAATCCAGCGGGTAGACTCCCTGTAACCTTCGTGAAGTCTTTGGACCAAGTTCCCGAGTTCACCGACTATTCGATGGAAGGACGTACCTATCGCTATCTGCGAGAAGAGCCCCTCTATCCCTTCGGCTATGGGCTGAGCTACACGAACTTCACCTATAGCAACTTGTCCACACCCAAGGAAATCGCAACTGGTCAGGAACTCATCGTGACCGTTGATGTAGAGAATAGTGGTTCCCGAGGAGGCGATGAAGTCGTTCAACTCTATGTGAAGCATCAAGAAGGTGACGTACCAACACCGAACTTCTCTTTGCAGGGTTTCCAGCGAGTGACTCTCCAATCTGGAGAGAAAAAGACAGTCCGTTTCACCCTGGCCCCAAGGCAGCTTGCAGTCTACGATGAACATGGCTCCTGCCTGGTCAAGCCCGAACCTCTCCAAGTCTTTGTTGGAGGAAGCCAGCCAGATTCCTTAAGCCTAAGGCTGACCCATCAGATACCCCTCTCCACAGAGGTAAATCTTGTGGGCGAGTCGATGGAGTTACCACGCTAGCAATGTACAAGGTGCCAGGTTTCATCTGGCACCTTTTTCCTGCCTCTCATCACAAACCGTCATACGAGAACCAATCAAAGTCCGCTACATTCGATGACTCTTCACCATTGCTACTGGCATAGACACCTAGATATGTTCCTACAAATCCACCTGCATAATCGGTGCTAAGAATACGCCCATCTGCATCGTGGTAAAGGGGCATCAGGTCCCTTGGATTGGTGCCAAAGTAGAAGTCTAGGGATTGGTCCAGGGCTAGAATGCGTAAGCAAACTTGCCCTGAAGGCGCGTGGGCAGAGGCTAGGAGAGACTCCTTGCCGTCACGCCTGCAAATAAGTTTGACAGCTGGAGAGCCACTTTGTTGACCCAGCACCAAACGATAATGAACGGCATCACTTTGCAGAGCGACCAGACCCGCCTCTTCACACTCCTGCTTCGGAGTGAACTCCAAAGCCGCGGTGACGGTAAAGGAGTGATGTTGCTGCCTCCTTCCTATAAACGAAGGGTTGACAAGTTCTCCTAGAGTCTCCTTGCGAAGGTAGAGTCGTAGGTAGCCAGGGCGCTCGGTAAGACTATAAAAGCTCTCTTGGGGAGTACGCAGACAATTCCAAACCAATTCAAGTGTGGGCCGAGCAAAATCGTCCACAGCCTTTCGCCCTCTAGTGTTGTGGGGCGAAGGACGCAACCTGGGCAGGGGATAACTCCATTCCACCTTGCCGGTATTAGGGCTCACAATGGGCCAATCATCTTCCCAGATAAC
>JAAZLY010000094.1 GCA_012799115.1 Bacillota bacterium | reverse complement strand
TTGCCGGCTTTGGGGTAGAGACGCCTGCTGTTACCCAAAGTGTTCTCGATGCACGCGACTGGATTCTGTCCAATTGGTATATCGTCGCCGGAGCTATCGTCCTAGTGGTTTTGGGCTACCGGTACTTCGTCAGCACTAGCGGTGGTAGGATGATCCGGGATAAGGTCAAACTTAAGTTCCCAGTTCTCGGGGGAATTCAACAAATGGTTGTCTTCTCCCGGTTCTGCCGCACGTTGAGTCTCCTGTTACGAAGCGGTATTGCCATGATTCAGTCTCTGCAGATCTTGGAGCGGCTTATGGACAATGTCGTGGCCCAAAGGGCATTGGCCGGAGCGAGACTAGGTGTAGAGCGGGGACAGGGACTTAGTGAACCCCTAGGTGAACATAAAGTGTTTCCCATCATGTTGGTTCAGATGGTGGCTGTGGGCGAAGAAACGGGAAGTCTAGAGACCGTCTTAGTTCAACTAGCGGACTATTATGATCGAGAAGTGAACTTCTTGGTGGCGAGTTTTACGAAACTCATAGAACCGGTTGTGATGATTGTCTTGGCAGTGGTTGTATTGTTCATTCTCATCTCGGTTTATCTGCCGATGATGCAGATGGTTACATCAATTAGTTAGGGACGTGGTTAGAATGCCGCGCAGTCATTTGGGACTGGATATCGATTCTTCAGGAGTTAAGGTAGCGGAAACTGTGTACCAGGGGCGCCAGAAGGTTGTAACGAAGTTGGCTGAGCACACCCTTCCACTCGGTGCGATCGTCGACGGGAGGATTGCTAAGAGTCAACTACTTGCTCAAGAACTTAAGCGCTTCTTGCTGAAGCAGAACTTCAAGACGGACTCTGTTACCTTGGGTCTGCGCAGTGCTTGGATTACGGTGAAGACGCATCGTTTTCCAGCCATGCGTCCCCGCGAACTGGATAAGGCCTTAGAGTTTGAAATTCCTGAACTAGTAACCTTTCCGGTACATACTCCGAAAGATGTGGCCTATGATTACTTCATCAATGAGCGTACAGCTCACGAGGTCGAAGTTGTGGTTGTGGCTTGTGCCCGACAGCATCTGCAACCCTATATTGAGCTTATGCATGAGGTCGGTTTAACACTAGCAGGCATCGATGTCCCTGCCTTTGGATGGCGGGAGCTGCTTCCAGATAGTAGCAACAGATGCTTTATCGAAGTGAGTCAAGAGCAAACAACGATTCAGATTAACCTAAACGGGCTCTTTAAGGTACTGAGAGTGGTTCCCGTCGGCGCTTTGCACTTTAGGCAGTCAATAGGCGATGCATTTGGTGTATCCGAAGAGGAAGCACAGCAGTTAATGCGTAGCCGGGATCTTGATTACCTGCTGATGAAAGGCGAGGGTTCTGAGCGAGCCCTACGTGCCACGACGCAGCAGTTTTTAGGATCTGTCCTGCAAACTCTAGACTTTGTTAGGGCCGACGTGCGGGCATCGAACTTCCGGTCTATGCTAGAGGAGGTTGTGTTTCTCGGCGATCTCGCTGATGTGTCAGGGGTTGCTCTTATGCTCCAGGAAGAGATTGATCTGTCTGTACGAACCTTGCAGGACATCAGCGATCTGAAGTTCGGGTTTAGCCTTGGTATGCCGGGGCGTCTCAACTCCTATGGATCTGCAATCACTCTAGGTATGAGGGGGTTGGATTCATGAAGATCAACTTGTTGCCCAAGGATGAACGCCCCTTGAAGCAGTCCCAAGTGCGTTGGGAGTTTGTAGTAGGTCTCCTTGGAATTTTGCTCCTCGGCGTCGTGAGCATGCTCTCTATGGCTACGAAACTCGAAGTGGCAAGCCTTGTTCAGCAAGAAGAGGCTGCGCTGGCTCGAGAGGCAAGGCTCATGGCAGAGGTCCGCTTGGTCAATGAGATCCGCAAGGATCTCCAGGAACTTGCGGAACAAGAAGAGTTGGCCCAGGGTCTGGTTGTTTCGAATGCGACATTTGCCTCTGCAATACCTGCGCTCAGTAATCATACCTTTCCAGGTTTGTGGATTGAAACGGTCCAGAGGACCGAATCAGGGGTAGAGGTGCTTGGCTACACCGAGGATATGACGAGTCTATCACAGTACTTGTATTTCTTGGGCGAACGAAGCGAAGAGGTCCAGATCGGATCGATCAGTGCGGTAGGAACTACCGGTTTTCGCCTATTTAGACTGGTGATAAGGGGAGGGCAGACTCATGGATCGCTTACATCGGATTAGAGAAAAACTTACGTGGTCCGTTGTTGTTACTGCACTCTTGTACCTAGCTGCTACGGTGGTCCTCGTGGCCGTGCTCCTACCCAGCCGCAATCAGGCCAAGGAACTAAGGTATCGCATCAACGACTTGGCCCGGCAGGAGCAGGAGCTGAGCTTTATTGTCGCTCAAAAGGCAAGGCTTGAGTCCGAAGTTGTGGAGAGTAGGATTCGTTTGGCGGCCTTAGGCGAGGACATCCCGTCACAATACGATCTCCCTAGAGTGCAGGATGCCTTAGCTCGGTTAAGCGAGTATTACGGCCTAACGCTGATATCGTCGGATCACGTACCGATGCAGGTCAAGCCAGGCGATTCCCAAGGCGTGATTCCCCTCACATTAACACTCCAAGGCAATGGCATGCTCCTCTCGTATGTAACGCACATGCAAGAGCAATTGCCCACCTTGCGGTTAAAAGAAGTGATTATCACCTATATCGGCGAGGGACAATTTGATCTTCGTTTGGCAGCGGACTTACACGTGCTTGTTCTAGAACAAGAGTCTTTATCGAACTGGGTGATACCATCGCTTGACCAGGCGCATGAAGTCTCCTTATCTGCTCGCTCCTTTGGGCTCTCCTTTAACAGGGTTGCCAAGTTCTTTGACGAGAGGGTCAAGGTATTAGGGGTGATTGTGACTGAGGCTGAGGGAAGGGTGCTGCTATCGAAAGACGGTGTTCGGAACTGGTATAGGGCAGGAGATGGACTTGATGAGGCTGTTGTCAGCAGGGTTGTTCCGAATGGGGTCTGGCTCAATGTAGACGGAGTGCAGTTAAAATTAGAGGTGGGGAGTTGATTAAATGAAGTTTGAATGGACGTTGGTTTTTGCCCTGTGTTTGCTCTTGGTAGTGGCAAGTATTCCAGCACTGGCTCTGGCCAATCAGGTTGTAAACATGGAGTTTCAACAGGCTCCGCTGGTAGACGTCTTACAGATTCTTGGTCAACTAGGTGGTTACAATGTC
>JAAZLY010000093.1 GCA_012799115.1 Bacillota bacterium | reverse complement strand
GAAGTGCGCTATGGCATCCATCCTGTTGCAGGACGTATGCCAGGGCATATGAACGTGCTTCTGGCCGAGGTTGATGTACCCTATGACAAGCTCTATGAGCTCGATGACATCAATGCCTTCCTAGAAGACACAGATGTAGCCATCATCGTCGGTGCCAATGACGTTGTGAACCCTGCAGCCATTGAGCTGGAGGACACCCCAATCTATGGTATGCCCATTATTCGGGCGGACAGCGCCACTCATGTGCTGGTCTGCAACTACGACACCAAGCCAGGTTATGCAGGCGTGGATAATAGCCTCTATGACATGGATAAAGTGCAACTCCTCCTTGGTGATGCCAAGGATAGTCTAGCAAAGCTTTTAGCCGCGGCTAAGGGTGAAGGTGGCAAGCCGACCCCAGCTAAGGAAGGTCAAGCTACATCTTCTGATCCTTCTGCTGATGATCCTGTGCAAAAGCTGATGGCAGCTAAGCGGGTTGTCGTTGTTCCAGGCTATGGTATGGCCCTAGCTCAAGCCCAGGGTCAGGTTAAACGCTTGGTGGATCTGCTACAAAGCCGAGGCGTGCGTGTGGAAATCGCAGTGCATCCAGTTGCAGGTCGGATGCCTGGGCACATGAATGTACTCATGGCCGAGGTGGATATCCCCTACGAGTTAATGCTAGAAATGGATCAAATCAATGATCAGTTCAAAGATGTGGACGTTGCAGTTGTGGTGGGTGCCAATGACGTCATCAATCCTGCCGCTAACACACATGAAGACACTCCGATTTACGGAATGCCCATCTTGAATGTAGAGCATGCTCGTCATATCCTTATCTACAACCTTGACAGGGCTCCAGGTTATGCGGGTGTTGAGAACACATTGTATGACGCTCCAAACTGCACCTTTGTGGCCGGCGATGCCGGGGCTAGCTTACAAGCCTTGGTAGACTCCTTGATAGCCGCAAGTTAATTAGGTCGACTAGTAAGGGCCGACCCTTTGGGATCTTCCAGAGGGTCGGCTTTTCTGGTAGAATGGACATAGCAAGGGGGCAATGGATGTGGAGCGTCTACATTTAGTAAGTCGGGAGAGTCGGGCAAGGGATACCATTGTCCAAGTGGGAGATGTTAAAATCGGGGGCGGCCACAAAGTCTATATTGCCGGTCCTTGTTCCGTCGAGGATGCAGAGCAGATTGGCGAAATTGCTCAGGCCATCAAAGATTCCACCCATATCTTACGGGGCGGGGCTTTTAAACCTAGGACCTCTCCTTATAGTTTTCAAGGTTTAGGCCAAGAGGGACTATGCTTGCTGAGGGAAGCAGGAAGACTGGCAGGGCTACCAGTTGTCACAGAAGTAATGTCCGAGGCTGAGGTAGAGGGCGTGGCAGACTCAGTAGATATGCTACAAATTGGCGCCCGTAACATGCAGAATTATGCACTCTTGCGCAAAGTGGGCGCCCAGAAGAAGCCTGTCTTACTCAAGCGCGGTGTGGCAGCGACCATCGAAGAGTTGCTCCTGTCTGCTGAGTACATCTTGGCGGAGGGTAATACCCAAGTGGTACTGTGTGAGCGGGGTATTCGAACCTTTAGTCATACCTACACCCGTAACACCTTAGATATTAGTGCAGTACCCATACTCAAGCAGATCACCCATCTGCCGGTGATTGTGGATCCGAGTCATAGTTCTGGGGATTGGAATCTGATCGAACCTTTATCCAAGGCAGCTCTTGCTGCCGGTGCAGATGGCTTGATGATCGAAGTACACAATCGTCCTGACCAGGCCTTGTCTGATGGACCCCAGTCCCTTAAGCCTGAGAAGTACCGGGCATTAGTCAAGAAACTTAATCGTCTAGTTTGCTTGCTGGAGGAGGAGAACAGGTGAAAGTATTAGTACTCCATGGTCCTAATCTAAATCTCTTGGGTCAGCGTGAACCTGAAGTCTATGGCAAAAGGACGCTGGATCAAATCAATGAAGACATTGAGGTCCTCGGATCGCAGCTCGGCTTCGATGTGGATTTCTTCCAATCGAATCATGAAGGACTCTTAATCGATCGCATCCATCGAGCCGCAGGGGTTTACCAGTGGATTATCTTTAACCCAGGGGCCTTCACCCATTATAGTTATGCCCTGCGGGATGCCGTGGCGGGGGTGGGCATTCCCACCATCGAAGTACACTTAACGGCCATTCAGGCCAGAGAAGAGTTCCGGTCTCGGTCCGTGATTGCACCAGTCTGTGTTGGTCAGATTAGTGGCTTTGGGGTAACGTCCTATCTCTTAGCACTCTATGCTATCTTTGAGGAGTCGACTCGCGGTCAGTAGATCGGGGCATATGTAATCGGGCACTTCCGTTGTTTTTTCGTCGGACTCGATCAGAATTGTCTTCGTACCAGCGGCCTTACCCGCGGCAACATCCATATCTCGATCGCCGATCATGAAACTCTTGGCCAGATCTACATTATGCCTCTTGGCAAGGTCCAGGAGCATCCCAGGCTTTGGTTTACGGCAAGGGCAGCCACTTCTTGGTTTGTGGATGCAGGCCATCATTTCGGTGAAATGGCCCCCAACCTTGGCCACTTCTTCTGCCAGCTTATCGTGGATTCCAGCTAAGTCATCGGGGGTCATGTAGCCAAGGCCAACTCCTCCTTGGTTGGTGACGACAAAAACCAAAAAGCCAGCCCGATTCAGTTCCGCCACAGCCTCTGGAACCCAGGGAAGCAAAGTCAGTTCGTGTTTGTTATTAGGCGGCCTTTTGCCTAGGGATTGATTGAGTACACCATCGCGGTCAAGAAAGACCGCTTTTTTCTTTTGCGTCATAACATCCTCCTTTATGATTATAAACAGCCCAGGAGCGAACTCCTGGGCTGTCACTCAGACAAGATGGTACCTAGTAACGCTGGGAGAGCATCTCGTCGATAGCTTCTTCTACAAGCATTTGAGCTTCGTCAAGAACCAAGTCCATAGGTTCACCCAAGAAGACTCTTTCCACTGCGATACCAATGGCGCTCCGGGCTTCTTCCCAGGCGGCGATGGTCGGTTGCCAGTATCCATATTCGAAGGCATCGAGGTTGGCTACTGCAGCCTTATGGGGGTTATCTGCCAAGAACTGTTGGTACTCAGCGGAATTCAGGCCGGAGTACGTGACAGGGAGATAGCCAGTCTTAATCGCAAAGTAGACGGTGTTTTCCGTGTTGGTGATGAACTTGACAAATTTACCAGCTGCTTCCCGTTCCTCTTCTGTTGCTGCTGCAAAGAGGGCGATATTGGTTCCCATAAAGGGAGCGCCTGGTCTCACACCAGCTGGAATTGGGGCGGTACTGAACTGGAACTTGTCGCCAACGGAGTTCTCAACGTGTGGCATACCAGCGGAGGAGCCGATGTACATGGCAATCATGCTATCTCCGAAGGCTTCGTTCTCATAGCCGTCAATGAGTAGAGCTGAACCATCATCGAGCATTCCAATCATCAGCTCGAGTGCTGCCTTGCCCTCAGGGCTGTTAAAGGTGACATTCAGATCTTCGTCCAAGAAGTCGCCGCCACCTACATAGAGGAAGGCGTGGAAGAGTTCGAGAGTCGGGCGAAT
>JAAZLY010000092.1 GCA_012799115.1 Bacillota bacterium | reverse complement strand
GCAGCATTGAGATCCCTGGCAATTCCATCGGCAACAAGGCTCTCCATCATAGGATGACCCGTTCGCTCCTTAAGGGGCAAACGAGCCACGCTGTCTGGCAAGTCGTGATAAATCCAGATTGAGGTTGCCCCTGCTTCATTGGCACCCCAAATGTCATGGATGATCATATCTCCCACATGGAGATGCCTACCAGGATAGCGCTCTCGAGGTTCCAAAAAGAACTCCCGCTCCGGTTTAGCCTTACCATTTACTTCAGGCGTATAGATGGCATCAAAAAAGTCAGCCACCCCCAAAGCCTCGAGGACAGGAAGCTGATACTTGCGAAATCCATTTGTTAAAACAACGAGGGGATAGATCTCCGTGCTTAATCTCTTTAAGGTTTCCGGGACCTCCGGATAGGCATAAATGTGTTCGGGAGTACAATACTTCCTTACCAGGGCTGCAACATCAATAGACTCATTATATCCAATCCGCCCCGCGACTAGATTGACAATGTCATCCCAGTCATAGGCCGCCACCATGTTTCCTAATCCCATACGTGACTTCGCTTCACCGATAATAAGCTTCATGATTTCCCCATGGGAAAGCCCTGTAGCTTGCCCAATCAACCCAGTCACCGCAGGAAAAACTCCTGTGGAGAAGGGGTTTTTCATCACAACACCATCAAGATCAAATGTGAGCAGCATACATTAACCCTTTCTATTTGACGAACCGATTCGATATCCTGTCTTTATCCCTTCAGGGCCCCGACGGTAATGCCTTTGAGGAAGTACTTTTGGAACATCAAGAAAATCACGATCATGGGAATGGCAGCAAATGTGGCGCCTGCCATCAAAAGACCATATTGCATCGGCAGCTCCTCCTGCAGGAGAGCTAATCCCACAGGCAAGGTACGCATGCTCGAAGAGTTCGTGACAATCAACGGCCACAAGAACTCGTTCCACTGGCCCATAAACGTAAAGATCCCAAGGACCGCAAGTCCCGGCTTGGCTAGGGGCAAGATGACTCTGACAAAGGTCTGCCACTCCCCACATCCGTCGATAATGGCAGCCTCAATCAGTTCGGTGGGTAAAGTAGCGAGGAACTGTTTCATCAGAAAGACCCCAAAGGGACCAGCAATTCCTGGAAGAATTAGCCCCCAATAGCTATCGAGGAAATTGAGCCTACTCATGATCAAGAAGAGGGGAACTAGCGTTACCTGTCCTGGAATCATCATGGAGGCAATATACAAATAGAAGATGAAGTTACCCCCTGGGAACTGTTTCTTGGCAAAGGCATAGCCTGCCATGGCACAGGTAAATACCTGAACTCCTGTAACCGCCAGGGAAATCAAGAGACTATTGGTCGTCCAACGAAAGACATGGGGACGCTCCAAGAACCGGGAGAAGTTGAGGAACGTCGGGTTCGAGGGGAACCATTCCGGTGGAAAGGTGACAGTCAAGGTTGGTTGTTGCAAGGCGGTTACTACCATCCAATAAAGGGGTAATAAAGCCAGAGCTGCTGCACCCAAGAGAAGAACAAACGAGATATAGTGTCCAGTGCGAGTCTTCTTATCATCAACTAACATCTTTGCCACCTCCTAGTACTCTACTTCTTGACCCAGCCAGCGAAATTGCACAAGGGCAAAAATCGCCGTGAGCACAAACAATACCATGGCCATGGCAGAAGCCGGGCCGAATTGGAATTGCTTGAAGGCTGTGTCATAGATCATATAGACAATGGTTGTGGTAGAAAACTGAGGTCCTCCCCTGGTCATAAGATAGATGTTGGTGAAGACCTGGAACGAGTTGATTGTACCTGTAACAACCAGGTAAAGCAAAGTGGGCTTCAAAAGAGGTAAGGTTACACGCATAAAGACCTGGAAAGGCCTGGCTCCATCGAGTTCTGCCGCTTCATAGAGGTACGTGGGAATTCCATTCATGGCAGCCGAAATAAGGACAATGGAGGAACCGCCTCCCATCACAACCTGCATCAATATCAAAGAGGGCATAGCTGTTAGTGTATTGCCCAGCCAAGCCACAGGATCAACGCCAAAAAAGCCCAAGACATAGTTAAGCAACCCAAAGGGTGGGTTATAAATCCATAACCAAATCATAGACAAGATAACTGCAGAGGTTACATGAGGCAAGTAGAAAGCAGCCTTAAAGAATGTTTGCAGAGGCTTGCGGAAAGGGAAAATCAGGGCGGAAATAATCAAAGCCTTCCCCAGCCACAAGGGAACCACTCCCAAGGTATAGTACGCTGTGTTTACGACAGCTTTCCAGAAGATCGGATCCGCAAACACTTTGGAGTAATTGGCAAACCCCACAAACTCAATGCCCCACCACTGATAATCTAAGAAGGAAAGTACCATAGACCACGCAACGGGAAGAAGAAAGAACACTGCGTAAAATATAAGGTTGGGTAGAATAAAGAAATAAGCCCACCGGGCTTTGAAGACACGTTTCCCGAGTTGACGTAATGCTACCAAGAGAAAAAGCCCCTCTCCCTAAAAGAATTGCCTAGAAACCTCTAGGGAGCCCATAATGGCTCCCTAGAGTTCATACACAGACCTTACGTTCTAACGTCCAAACAGCACGCGATTTGCTTCCTTAACAAAGTCATCCAGAGCCTCCTGGGGAGTCTTCGTTCTAGAAAATGCAGCTTCAAAGGCAGCCTGTAAGAACGGCTCTGCCGGGGAGAAATTCACGTCCGCACTTCCAAAATACGGAACACCGTTGTCGATGGCCTGCATATAGACACTGATTTCATCTGCGAACTTGCTATCTTGGTAGATGACCTCATTCGCGGACTTGCGTGCAGTCACATACAAGAGGGTCTTAAGGGCTGCAGTATTTTCGAAATTGGTCAGGAAGTTGGCAAACTCCATGACCTTATCCCGTTTCTCCGCATCATCCTGACGGAAGACGATGAATCCGCCGCTGGTATGATGGGCAATCTGCCCGACTTCCGGTAGATGTGGATAAGGGGCGATATGGACATCAAATGCATTTTGCAGTTGACCTTCATTCACATAGCGATCAATCCGACCGATTTCGTAAGGTCCACCATAGCCGATGGCAGTCCGTCCCTGATGGAAGAGGCCGATCACGTCATAGATGCCCATACCTTCGGCACCTTTCGGCGCAATCTCATATTCATAAATGGCATCCACCATGAACTGCAAGCCAGCTACAGCCTCTGGGCTGTTGAGGATAACCTCTGTTTCGTCATCATTAAACATACGACCGCCAAAGACGTGCAACCAAGCTGTACTATTTAGCAGGTCACTAGCGGCAAAGGACAAGGCGAAGTAATCATTCACTCCATCGCCATCAGAATCATAGGAAAGCTGTTTTGCGGCAGCAAGAAACTCGTCAAATGTCCAAGATCTACTTGGTAGTGCTGGAAGTTCTACACCTCGCTCAGCGAAAATAGCCGGATTAAGCAACATGGCATTGCCCATTCCGTTATTCGAGTTGTTCCAAGGGAAGATGAAATGCTGACCGTTGATGAAACCTTTTTCTAGAGTATAGTCATACCAGTCTTCCATATCTTCGGCAGAAATATAATCATCGATGGGTTCAAGCAAACCTCTCTCAGCCCATTCCTTCCGAAAGACGAGATCCTTCATTACGTCCGGTGTACGACGGGCCAAGATGGAAGCAGAGATCTTCTCATCGAATCCCTGATTTGTGACTACTTCCCACACCACTTCAACATCAGGATTGAGGCGCATAAACTCCTCACTCGCCCAGCGGGGGAAGTCCTCGGCCGTTGGTGCCGTGGATTCATCCATTCCCGGTGGGGCAATTCTCCATGGATTGATCCACCAAGTAATGGTGGTCTTAGCTAGTGCAGTCCCACACGTACCGATCACCAGAACCAACATCAACAAAATAATCCAACCAGTCTTCCTGTTCATCAATTTCCCTCCAATCGGTGAATTGTGTAGGGGACAGACCCTCGATCAAATCGGCGAATTTCGAACGCGAGCTGACCCGCAACTAAGTAATACATTCAAATTTAGTTCTATGGAAGAGAAAACATTCCTGCCTATCCCTAAAGCTTAGTTTACGATTGAAACACATTTGTAATAATAGCTACCCAGATGTCTCCGGATTTCCTCCAAATCCTTGTTGCGAGATCGCAAACGCAAAAATGCGACCACAGCATTCTGCGGTCGCATTTTACGTATCTATGGAGAGCTACACAACACTATAAACCTTTGGCAATGTGATAATAGACTTCCCCTAGACGTAGGTCTTGTTTGAGTTTGCGAACTTCGGTATCTTCATCAATCAAGACATACTCAATACCGGCCATCTCACAATAGTCTTCGACATACTCTGCTGTAAGGGCCTGACTAAAGACAGAGTGGTGGGCTCCGCCAGCTAAGATCCAACTTTCGGCAGCCACTTTTAGGTTTGGCTTCGGATCCCAGAGAACCCGGGCCACGGGTAGCTTCGGCAAATCGGCAGGTGGAGTTACAACATCCACTTTGTTCACAATCATCCTGAACCGATTGCCTAAATCAATGAGTGAGGCGCAAACTGCCGGACCCGCAGGGGCTGTGAAAATCAGGCGGGCTGGGTTATCTTTGCCGCCGATATCCAGAGCCTGCACATCTAGGACGGGCTTATCTGCTGCAATCGATTCACATACTTCAAGCATGTGGGCACCTAAGATCCGGCTCCCAGCTGGATCGAGATGATACACATAGTCTTCCATAAACGATGTGCCGCCTCTAAGCCCTACATTCATCACCTTCATAGCCCGCAGGAGGGCTGCCGTCTTCCAGTCACCTTCTGCACCGAACCCGTATCCTTCATTCATTACACGCTGAACGGCTAGACCTGGGAGTTGCTTTAGACCAATAAGGTCCTCAAAGTTGGTCGTAAACCCTTTGAAACCTCCCTCTTTCAGGAAGGACCGCAATCCCACCTCAATTCGGGCAGATTCCCTGAGGGCTTCTCGCTTGGCTCCTCCCTCCCGAACCCGATCTGTTAAGGTGTAACTTGCTTCGTATTCCTCAAGGAGTGCGTTGATCTGCCCTTCTGTAGCTGCCTCTATATGCGGGAGAAGTTCACCCAAAGAATAGGCATTGACCTCATAGCCAAATTGAATCTGAGCGGCCACCTTATTACCTTCCGTCACCGCAACATCACGCATATTGTCACCAAAGCGAGCGATCTTTGCCCCCTGGCCATCATGCCAGGCTGCTGCCACCCTGGTCCAAGTGGCTACTTCCTGCAAAGCCTCAGGATCTTGCCAATGCCCCACCACTACCTTACGGTTCTTACGCATACGGGTGTTAATAAAGCCAAACTCCCGATCGCCATGGGCTGATTGATGGAGATTCATGTAATCCATATCGATCTCCGCCCAGGGAATGTCCCGGTAATATTGGGTGTGGAAATGGAGATATGGTTTGTTGAGCAAGTTTAGGCCAGCAATCCACATCCGTGCAGGGGAAAATGTGTGCATCCACATCATAAGACCTATACATTGTTCATCTGCATTAGCCTCAGCCATCAGTCTTCGAATGGAATCAGAGGTGGTCAATACCGGTTTATACACAATACTGACAGGAATTTCTGCTACATCGTTTAGGGATTGGGCAACTTTCTGGGCATCCTCTTCTACCTGTCTAAGTGCTTCCTCTCCGTAAAGATGCTGGCTCCCAGTAACAAACCATACTTGGAGCTCCTTTAAATTCAAATCCAACGCCATTTTCTCTCCTCCTTTAGCTTTGACCATAGTAAGCATGTGGACCATGCTTGCGCAAGTAATGCTTTTCAAGAACGTGTTCAGATATGGGACCATCATGACCCGAAAGTTGCCTAGTCATAAAGGCCATCTGAGCTACCTGCTCTAGAACAACGCTGTTGTGAACTGCCTCATGGGGATCCTTACCCCAGGTAAATGGAGCGTGTTCGGCTACTAGGACTGCAGGCATCTCTTGATACTTAATCGTTTGGAACCGTTCCACAACAACCCTGCCTGTATTCAGCTCATAATCTTCAGCCACTTCCTCAGGTGTCAAAGGGCGGGTACAAGGTATGGTTCCGTAAAAGTAATCCGCATGCGTGGTGCCGCGACACGGTATCTCCTGGCAGGCCTGTGCCCAGACGGTTGCCCACAGCGAATGGGTGTGGACAACACCCCCGATTCCTGCAAATTGCCGGTAAAGTTCTAAATGGGTAGGAGTGTCAGAGGAAGGGCGTAGCCTACCTTCGACTATGTTCCCATCAAGATCGAGAACGACCATATCTTCCGCAGTGAGATCATCATAAGCTACACCACTGGGCTTAATAACGATCAAACCTTGCTCCCGATCAATACCGCTTACATTTCCCCATGTATAAATGACTAGCTTTTGCTTCTGTAGCTCCTGATTGGCGATCAGGACTTCTTGCTTAAGGTGTTCTAGCACGTTCCCCCTCCTTTAGAGCCTCCGCAATGTGGCCGACAGCTCTTCTCCAATCGATAGATATGTTTCATACAGATCCTGATACCGCTTCACGCTGGCAGGTTCTGGAGTGTAGACTTTCGAATAACCGCTTTCCATCGCTTCCTGCGCTTCATAGGCTGTTGCAAACACGCCTGCTGCCACGGCTCCAAACATCGCGGCCCCCAAGGCCACCGACTGATCAGACTTGACAACTTTCACCGGCATGTTTAGAACATCTGCGGTAACTTGCATCACAAAGGGATTCTTACCTGGTATTCCGCCCTGGGCAATCACTTCATCGATCTTAAGACCTTCGTCTCGGAAACGCTCTACAATTGCCCGGGCCCCAAAGGCGGTTGCCTCTACTAGAGCTCTAAAGATACGAGGCGCATCCGTTCCCAGAGTCAAACCTACCAAGGCACCCTTCAGTTCTTGATCGGCATAGGGAGTGCGTCTGCCATTCAACCAATCCAAGGCAACTACCGTGGTTGTAGCTGGATCGAGTTTGGCTGCCTCTTCGGTGAGCCGAGCGAGGATCTTGCCCTTCATTCGCTTTTTGCTCTCTTCCGTCAGGCCTTCCTCCTCACCCAGGGCCTCTAGGGGCCAAAAGAGGATATCCCTAAACCAAGCATACACGTCACCAAAAGCAGATTGTCCTGCTTC
>JAAZLY010000091.1 GCA_012799115.1 Bacillota bacterium | reverse complement strand
TTTTGCATTCATTCGTTCTTATTGCTCCATTTGCTTGGCTAAGAAACCCGCGGCCGTTTCGCAAAGCTTCAGCTCTAACTCGCCAAGTTGGCGCTTAGCCTCACTGGTGCCTAGAATAACCGTTCCAATGGGATCACCCTCCGAAATAATCGGAGCGATCACCTGCATGGCAAAATCCCACTCGTCTTCTTCGGGGCGCTCTCCCTTGCGAATCGTGATACTGCGCCGCGATTCCATTGCTTCTTCCACTACGGCAACAATTGACTTATCGATCCATTGCTTTTTGGGAGCTCCAGAAATGGCCACTACTGCGTCTCGGTCGGTAATGATGGCAACATGACCTGTGGTTTCATACAAAGAGTCCGAATACTCCTGAGCGAAGTCTCCCAATTCTCCGATCGGTGAATACTTCTTTAAGATAACTTCCCCATCTCGATCTACGAAGATCTCTAGGGGATCTCCTTCGCGGATGCGCAGAGTACGGCGAATTTCTTTGGGGATGACCACACGTCCAAGATCGTCAATGCGTCGAACTATTCCAGTTGCTTTCAATGTCACACCCCTCTTCTAGTGAGCTTGGGGTTAGTATTAGCGCCCTCAACTTGTTTTATTCACTGCTTGCATGCCCGTAGTACTTCAGCCAAAAATGCCAAAGCACGATCGTCCTGTTGGTCTTTTTCTACCAAGAGCTGGCCGACACGCCCATGACGATAGGAAATCCTACCCTTGTATTTTGTGTGCAAGGCCGCATACGTGGTGGCATCAACGGCGAGACCTTCCAAGAATTTCAACTGAAACTTATGGCCCCGGACAGAAATGCTGCCGATTCCAACCTGGCGGGCCAGAATCTTGATTCTGGCAATTTGCAGCAGGTTGCGCACCGCATCTGGCAAGGAGCCAAAGCGGTCTTGAACTTCTTCCTCAAGATCATCGCATTCCTCTAGAGTCTCAAGGGCAATGATCTTTTGGTATAGTTCTACCTTTTGTCCTGGGTCCGATACATAACTATCAGCGATATAGGCATCCACCTGCAGATCTAAGACCGGCTCGGGGGGAGCAGCCTTCACTTCACCATCATTCTTCAACTCAGCGATGGCATCCTCAAGGAGTTTGCAATAGAGCTCAAATCCGACGGAGGCGATAAAACCGTGCTGTTCTGGGCCGAGTAGATTTCCCGCACCGCGAATCTCCAGATCTCGCATGGCGATACGAATGCCAGAACCCAGTTCGGTGAACTCTTTAATGGCCCCTAGACGTTTCTCGGCTTCCTCTGTAAGGATTTTGTCCTTGCGATGGGTGAAGTAGGCGTAGGCGACACGATTGGTCCGGCCTACCCTTCCCCTAAGCTGGTAGAGCTGTGCTAGACCTAAATAGTCTGCGTTATCGATGATCAAGGTATTAACATTACCGATATCCATACCGGTTTCGATAATTGTGGTGCAAAGGAGAATGTCAAATTCACCCTGATAGAAGTCGAGCATCACCCGTTCTAAGACAGTCTCATCCATTTGTCCGTGGGCGATAGCGATTCTGGCTTCTGGAACCAACTTGGCCAGTTCACTATAAACGTAATCAATGGATTGAACCCGATTATGGACAAAATACACCTGCCCTTGCCTGGCCAGCTCCCGCAAAATCGCCTGACGAATGAGCTGTTCATCATACTCCACCACATACGTTCGAATTGGGTAGCGATCTTCAGGCGGGGTTTCAATCACGCTCATATCCCGGACACCTACCATAGCCATATGCAAGGTTCGGGGAATTGGCGTGGCCGACAGGGTCAAGACATCCACATTGGTACTGAGTTCTTTCAGCCTTTCCTTTTGAGCCACCCCAAACCGCTGTTCCTCATCAACGATGACCAGACCTAAGTCCTTAAAGGTCACATCCTTAGATAGAAGACGGTGGGTACCGATGATCACATCGACCGTTCCCTTTTTGACGCCCTCCATGGTCCGAGCCACCTCACTGGGTGATTGAAAGCGACTGGCTACAGCGATTTTTATCGGGAATCCTTCAAAGCGCTCTTCAAAGGTACGCTGGTGCTGTTGGGCTAAAATTGTGGTGGGCACCAAGACTGCCACCTGTTTGCTACTGGATACAGCCTTAAAGGCTGCCCGGATAGCCACTTCCGTCTTCCCATAGCCCACATCGCCGCATAGGAGGCGATCCATGGGTCGAGACTTTTCCATATCCCTTTTCACTGCAGCAATGGCTTGGAGTTGATCTTCAGTTTCCTGGTAGGGAAAGGCGTTTTCTAAATCTCGCTGCCAAGGCGTATCCTCAGGGAAAGCAAATCCTTCGATAGCCTCCCGCTCTGCATAAAGTTTGATTAGACCCTCTGCCATCTCCTGGACCGACTCTTTGGCGCGCTTTTTCACCCGTGCCCATTCATTCCCACCGAGCTTCGAAAGGCGCGGAGCACCGTCTTCGAGACCTATATAGCGTTGAAGGAGATGAATCTGGTCGGTAGGTACATAGAGGCGATCTTCTCCGGCATAACGGATAAATAGATAGTCCTTGGAGCGGTTGTCTACCTCGAGTGCTTCGATCCCGAGGTACTGGCCAATACCGTGATTGATATGAACTACATAATCGCCGACACGCAATTCCTGGGGCGTAAGGCGCAAACCTGCTTCAACCTTGCTCGGCTTAGGCTTGGTTTTCTGGCGCCCGTACAGTTCTAGTTCCGTGAAGACTGCAAGCTTGAAGCTGGAAAACTCAAAGCCTGTCTCGAGAGTTCCTTGGGTAATCACGAAGTTACCAATCTGCAGTTCCTTTTGGAGTTGGTCGACATAGACTGCAGGAATATCATCACCGCGTAACAACTCCAAGAGACGCTGGCCCCGTTCTTTGGAAGACACTAGAAGTAAGACCCGGTATTGGTCTTTGCGGAGCTGCTTCATCCGATGAAGCATGCGTTCAATACTGCCCCCAAAGTGTTCAGGCATACGGAAGTTCACCGAAGTCGAGCTGAGGCTCTCCATGCCAGCCACTCTCTTACCCAAGACAGCCAGATAAATCGGGTCATATTCTTGGAACTTGGCAAAAAGGGTGTTCCAATCATGGAAAATTTTGCCTAGGCTACTGAGGATCCGGCCTCTCTTAAGAAGTTGGGCGAAATTATCGCCGATCTCCATAGAGGCATTTACTGCCGCCTCTTTAAGACGTGTTGGTTCATCTAAGACAAGGATCGTATCCTTAGGCAGATAATCAAGGAGGGTGACAATCTCTCCGAAAAAGCCTTTGTACTGATCCATACCAGGGAAATACCTTTGCTCATCAAAGGCCTCTAGGTGCCGAGCCCCTTGGGCCAAGAGATCGTCCGCTTCCTGTGCCAGGTTGAGCTTGTAAAGACGTTCGCTTTGAACCTCTACTTCAGCCCAAATAGCCTCTTTGATTGCTTCGAGTTGGGCAGGATCATAAAGTGTTTCCCGGGCTGCCTTGATCGTCACCTCTTGGATATTTTCCAGAGACTTCTGGGTAGCGAAATCGAAAATCCGCATGGAATCTACTTCGTCTCCCCAAAGTTCGATGCGTACCGGATGACCCGTAAACGAGGGAGCAATATCTAGAATGCCACCCCTGGTACTAAACTGACCAAACTTCTCGACTAAAGGTACCCGTTCATAGCCAAGCGCGACTAAAGTAGCCGCCATTTCATTTAGGTCAAAGCGGGAGTCCATATTAATTGAAAATTCTGATTTTCTTAAACGTTCTGGAGCAACCAGGCCCTCCAGTAGGCCCGTTATCGGTGCAAGAATAATTGTGCCAGGTCGATGCCCTTCTTGCAGAACTTCAAGTCTGCTCGAACGGAGGTCCAACGCTCTAGGGGCCTCTTCGTGGGGCATCAGCTCGTTACCTTCCCAAATCATGGTTCTGGCCTGAGGCAATAAGCCAGAAAAATCCAATGCGAGCCGCTCTGCTTGCGTTACGGTGCTGGTCAGAACCAACATTACCCGAGCTGGATCGTAGATCGTGCTCAAGAAAACGGAACGCTGACCCCCTGAGAGCCCGGTGATCATCTGGCCATGCTTCCCTGCGTGTCCCACTTCTTTACTCTGACGCACCAGGTCTACTAGACCTTGTAGAGACAATCTACATTCCCCCTTCTGGTCAAGTCTCCCCTTATTTATTTTGCTTTCTGTTGTATAGATTCATCACCTGGAGCAGATCCTCTTTCAGCCACATCGTGCTGGCCTCCGCTGCTCGGGTGGCTGATTCTTCTAGTATCTTAACTTCCGTCTCATCTATTCCCTGCAAAACATACTCTGCAGCGTCTAAAAAAGGCGGGGGCTGACCAATGCCCACCCTCAAGCGGGGAAAAGCATCGCTCTTTAAGTGCGAGATGATGTCCGCCATGCCACGATGGCCTCCACTACTGCCTGAAGCTTTGATCCGTAAAGTGCCGGTGGGTAGGTCCAGGTCATCATAGACGACCAAAAGATCGTCTAACTCCAACTGGTAAAAATTCACCAAGTCCGCCACGGGTCTACCACTCAGATTCATAAAAGTCTGGGGCTTAACCAACATCACCCGCTGGCCGTGGATGCGCCCTTCACCATAGGTGGCTGAAAATTTGTGCTTCGTCAAGGGAATCTCCAACTTCTCACTTAAGCGGTCGATGACCCAGAAACCTAAATTATGTCGCGTTCGCGCGTAGCGAAGCCCTGGGTTACCAAGGCCAACAATCACTTTGGGCATAGTGTACACCTCTTACAAAGGCGGATCATAAGAAACGCACAGTGACATCAGCCGCACTGTGCGATTCAGTGATACCCGCATATTATTACAAGGGATCTTATTCTTCCTCAGATTCCGTAGCTTCAGCGGCTGGAGCTTCGCCCTCTTCGCCTTCTTCAGCCTCTTCGTCTTCTGCACCAAGGTCAACCGCTGCTGGGATTGCAACCTTGAGTACTGCTTCATCACCATCAAGGAGTACTTCAACACCTGAAGGTAGATCTAAATCAGCAACGGTTAAGGTTTGGTCGAGTTCAACATTGCTCACGTCAACCTGAATCGACTCTGGAATATCTGTAGGCAAGCAGAGTACTGCCACTTCCCAAAGGAGCGTCTGGACCACGCCACCATCGTTAGCACGGCTGTCTTCACCTACAACTCTGATAGGTACAACGATCTCTAACTTCTTCGTTAGGTCGATCTCATGGAAGTCTAGGTGCCGCAGTGTACCGCGCACAGGATCGCGATACATATCCTTCACTAAGACGGTTCTTTTTGTGCCTGCAACGTTTAGGTCAATGAGACTTCCGTGGGCAGCCAGTGCCTTCTCTACATCTCGCACGCCCACCTCAATAATTGTCGAGGCCTTTCCGGATCCATATATTACTGCAGGGATCTTGCCCTCGGCCCTAAGCTTACGAGCATAGGATTTGCCAGTTTCCGTTCTCTCTTCCACTGTTAGCTGGTAATTTGCCATTTTCGCTGCCTCCTTTCCTCACATTCAATTATGATACCATTCTTACTAGTATTAGTCAAACAGCATGCTCACGGGGATTTCTTCGAAAATCCTCCGAATCGCCTCTGCCAGAAGTGGGGCGACAGAGAGTACCTTCAGCTTAGGAATCATCTTCTCTGGTGGCAAATGAATACTATCGGTGACAACGATCTCTCGCAACGGACTGTTTTGCAGGATCTCTACCGCAGGATCAGAGAAGACTGCATGGGTGCAACAGGCATAGACTTCCTTTGCTCCCCTTTCCATTAGAGCGTTAGCGGCGTTGACAATTGTCCCGCCGGTATCGATCATATCATCGATGAGTACCGCGGTCTTACCTTCTACATCACCAATTAAGTTCATTACTTCCGCTTTATTCGGAGCTGGGCGACGTTTATCCACGATAGCTAATTGGGCATGGAGGCGATCGGCCAGTTCTCTAGAACGGACCACACCGCCTACGTCAGGTGAAACGACCACAACGTCTTGAAGCCTTTTCTGGACTAAGTATTCGGCAATAATGGGCATGCCTTTGAGATTGTCCACGGGGATATCGAAAAAGCCCTGAATTTGTCCGGCGTGTAGATCGAGGGTTACGACTCGATCGGCCCCGGCGGCAGTTAGTATATTCGCTAGGAGCTTGGCTGAAATCGGATCACGGGGTTGGTTTTTACGATCTTGACGAGCGTAGGCATAATAAGGAATGACGGGGCAAACCACCTTGGCTGATGCCCTTCTCATGGCGTCAATCATAATTACGAGTTCCATAATATGCTCGGCAGAAGGATTATTCAAAGGTTGCACGATGAAAACCTCGGCTCCCCTGACAGTCTCACCAATTCTGCACCGTATCTCACTGTCTTTAAAACGCGATAGTTCAGATATCCCCATCTCTAAACCTAAGTAGCGGCAGATATCTAAGGCTAACTCCTCATTAGCATTCCCTGAAAACACCTTTAGTCTTTTACTAGCCTCTGTCATTTGGCTCCATACCCTCCATTTTACTTGGTCATCACTGAAAACGGTGCAATCTTCTCCCCTTTGGCCACCACCCTGCCTGAAATAATCGTGTTTTCCAGCGTCACTCCATCGGCAATCTGAGCATGCTCTAGACGACAATTTGGTCCTATGCGGCACTCCTGCCCAATGATCGTTCCCTTCTGGATAAAGGTTCCAGGATAGATCACTGTATCTTGACCAATTTGGCAGTCCCATTCAATCCAAGTAGATTTGGGATCCAAAATCGTCACGCCCACCCTTTGCCAGTGGGCACAAATACGATCACGCAAGATAGCTTCGGCCAGACTAAGCTGAATCCGGTCATTAATGCCCATGCTTTCTGCAGCATCCCCTAGGACAAAACCTCCGATCCTATGACCATCCTTCAACATTAAGGGTAATACATCAGGCAAGTAATACTCTGCCTGTGCATTTGCTGGTGTAATCTGGGTTAAGTAATGAAAAAGTAGTTTGCTGTCAAAGCAATAGGTGCCAGTATTAATCTCCTTGATTTGCCGTTGCTCTAAACTAGCGTCTTGATGCTCTACAACACCAAGAACATGACCATCATCACCACGCAAAATGCGTCCATATCCAGTAGGATCATCAAACATGGCTGTCAGAATCGTAGCCTTTGATCCGTTTTGGTTATGGTACTCTACAAGCTCCTGGAAGGTAGCGCTGCGGAAGAGGGGTGTATCCCCATAGGTTACCAGAACAGATCCATCGAAGTCCTTCAGAAGCTCTCGGCATTGATCCACCGCGTGGCCTGTGCCTAGTTGTTCCTTTTGCCAAGCGAGAGTAACCCCATCTAGGACCTCTGCTACTTTGTCTCCCTGGTAACCGACAACTACGATGACTTTATCGAACGAGGCAAGCTTGACGCTGCGCACTGCATGGTTGACCATTTCTAACCCGGCAACCTCATGCAGAACCTTGGCCTTTCTGGACTGCATCCTAGAACCCTGGCCTGCAGCTAGAATAATAGCGGCTGCTTTTCCCATCGTTTCACCCCCCATGATCACAATAAGCACTTCGAGAAGACTAGTTTACTTCCTTCCTCGTTTTGAAAGATCGTCTACTGCTTGCAAAAAGAGTTCCTCATCTGTAAGTTTCTTTAGTTTTGCCACTTCTTTTTCCTGCTTTTTCCTTTGTTTCTCTTTCTCTTCTTCCTTTTCCAGCTGTGTTTTTAGTTGTGCCAGCCCTTGGGCAGGAATATTCCTAGTCAAGGGAGCATCTTGATCACTTTGTAGCCGGTCCTTTTCTTCTCTATAGGCTCGTACCACTTGATCGGCAAAATGTCTAAGCTTGCGGCGGTCCTTAGCATCGTCCCCAGTAATGCGGAGAACGACATAGCCCCGTGCTTCAAGCTGTCTCTCCTTGGAGGCATCCCGGGAGATTTTCCCCTTCAGGGCATGGTAGTACCCATCGACCTCGACGCAAACACGCTGGCCAACTAGAATATCGATTTCCAAATCCCCAATATGCACACGTTGCTGGCAGGGCAGCCCCCGTTTTTTTAGTTCACTTAAGACCTTTTGCTCTGTAAGAAGGCCATAGTCCTTTTGCATGTTCTTCACCCCCACTACCAAAGAAAAACTCCGCCCAGGCGGCGGAGCCCTCTATGCAGTAATCCAGTCAGCCGGTTGAACCACGACTTTTTGCTCTTTGATATCAACTTCCTGCAAGTAAATCAAGGAGAGGTGGTCATGAATGAGCTTCTCATCGGGCCAACCGCCCTCTATGAGCACGCCCTTGCCCACCACCGTGCACTCGAATTCACGCATCAGGTCGCTAAGACCCCGGAGCGTACCACCGGCTTTCATAAAGTCATCAATCAGAAGCACCCGACTGCCCTGGGGCAAAGCTCGCCGAGAGAGGGACATCGTTTCAACGTTTCTGGCGGAACCTGACAAGAAGTTCATAGTCAGAACCGGACCTTCCGTAGGACGGCTCTGTCTGCGGACAACCACAAGGGGAAGATCCAGAGCTTGAGCCACCTGAAGGGCCACGGGTATACCAGCGGTTTCAACTGTAACTACATATTCCGGGTCCCGATCGCCGAATGCGGTAGCAAAAATGGAACCAATGGGCCGTAGCAGTTCATGGGAGGAGGTTAAGTCTTCCATATAAATAAAACCACCGGCCAGGATTCGCTGGGGGTCTCTCAAACGTTGACAAATAGCCTCCACATGGGAGAGGGCTTGTTCCTTCGTTAAAAGGGGAAGGTAGCGCACTCCACCTACCGCGCCAGGGATGGTCTCAATCTTCCCCATTTCTAGGGTTTCACATGTTTGACGGATGATGGCCAGGTCCTCCGATAGTGTTGAGCGGGCGACGCCAAAAAGATCCGCAAACTCACCTACAGAAAAAACATGGTGCGGCCTTTCTACAAGGGTTTTGGTGATGGCAGCAATACGGTGTGCTCGCCTCATTCTAAGCCTCCTTGTCTTGCACGGCGGCAATGGTTGTCTCAGCTAGGAGTAAATCGCTTGGTTTATCGACATCAGTACTCAGTTCTGGATAGGGAGAAATGATGGCAATACCCCTGTGGCCCAAAATCTCACTCGCTCTTCGCTCTAGTTCGCCCAGGGTTAGTTGTTTGGTAATGAACTTTAGGATAAAGAAGAACCCCAACATCTGCACGAGCTTCCAGGGTTTCTTACGCCGAGCTACGACCTCATCGATAATCCAACGAGAATTAATGACTGCCTGGGGTTGAGCCAAGAGGATATTTCCCCCGGTAAAGACCCCTTCCTTAACCGTAAAATAGGTCCGGACGGTCTCCGGATAGAGCTGCTCATTAGCTTCCCTGGAGACTAGAGGATAGTAAATCTCACCTGTAAGCTCTACGCAGCGGTCAATAAAATCGTCAATGGCTTCGGCATGAATAAAGGGGATATCCGAGGTAACGAAAAGCACCTTATTCTTTTTGTCCAGTGCATCCATAGCCCGAAAGACGTTTTCAGCCAGGCTTTCACCTGATTGGAGCCAGCGAACCTGAGGAGATAGAAGACCTTTGATTTCCTCTGGGGCTACCACAATAATATCTGCTATACGAGAGGAACTTTGCAGAGCCTCAATTACGTAATTTACCATCGGTTTGCCATGAATGGGAATTTCTGCTTCCCATTTCTCCGCTCGCGCTTCTTGTAGCTGACCGCGATTTGGGGCTCCCGCTAATACTACGGCGTCCACTTTCATCACAACTGGTCTCCTCCGTTCGTCTCGAGCACACGTACTCCTTGTTCCATCAAGGTAACCACAAATACCTGGGCTTCCCCGCTAAAGCGGGCCTGAAAATCCTCCGCTTCTCGCCTTGTAGCAAAAAGACCAAATACAGTGGGCCCACTACCACTCATGCGGCTTACGATTGCACCGGCTTGGCAAAGACGCTCTTGCCAGAGACGAACTTCAGGCACAAGGTCTAAAGTGACTGACTCCAGTGCATTGGCAAGAATCGCACTTAGTGAATCATCGCCCTTGCCAGCTAGATACTCTAAGAGGCGCGCGGTAGAATTACCGCCATAACTACCCCTGTCTAGTTTGCCGTAGACTTCTGCCGTTGACACCGACTGATTCGGTTTGACAAGCACCATGATCAAGGCCGGAAAGGGATCAATGGATGTTACTTTCTCTCCAATACCCTCAACAAGACAGGTTCCTCCCTGCAGGCAGAAAGGAACGTCGGCACCAACAGTTTGGCCAATCTTCTGTAGCGCAGTTAGGCTGAGCTCGGTTTGATACAGTATATTCAAGCCATAGAGCACTGCCGCGGCATCGGTGCTTCCACCGCCCAAACCAGCACCCACCGGGATTGTCTTAAGCAGTTCAATATCTAAAGAGAGATCCTTAAGATCTAGATGTTGCTGAAAGGCCCGAGCTGCCTGCCAACAAATATTACGTTCGTCCCGTGGTACAAAGGGCTGATCACAACTCAGAGAAATACCCTGTCCAAGGGGCTTCCTTCTCAGGGTTACGGTGTCGTGAAGGGAGATCGACTGCATCACACTCCGCAGAAGATGATAACCATCAGCTCGGCGTCCTTGGATATCTAAGGTCAGGTTCACCTTGCCATTGGCCTGTAAAGTGATCTTGTCCACTATTGGGCATCCCCCTTTATCTTTCCTTTATTTCCGCACAAAGGGGGAAATTCCTCCTGAATTCAACGGGACAAAAGTAACCAAGCACCGCCTGCCATCAGAACAATCCCTACAGCTTTTCCAAAGCTAAAGGGTATGCACTCCAGACCAAACCAGCCGAAGTGATCCACCAAGGCAGCTGTAAAAACCTGGCCTAAGATAATTGCTGTTGTAGCAGGGGCCACCCCAAGTTTTGAAATGGCTGAGGTCACAAGGTAAATAATTCCTACACTCAGTACTCCACCTAGGTATGTATACCAGGGTGCCCTAGAATACTCCGCGATACTCCCTTGGCCTAGGCCAACCAAAAGAAGGCCCAGGGCTAAAAGGGTCCCAATCAGATGGACAATGAAGGTACCCTCCAAAAGGCCGACAACTTTTCCCAGGGCCGTGTTCAACGACCCCTGTAGAGCCATAAAGAGGCCCGATAGGGCAGCCAAAACCAGTGCAAGCATATTCTTACCCCTTTCCTACTTGTCCAGGGTATTATGCCCAACTGTGCCCTCCGCGAACAATGCTGAGGGCACAGTGTGCTTGCACTAGTCTAGCTAGGCCCGGGGGATATAGAGTCGCTCGCCTTCTTGTAGATTAAGAGGGTCATCTTGTAGGCTGGGATTCGCTCCAATGATGGCCTCTTCTGTCGTATGGTAAATGCGGGATAGTTTCCAAATCGTATCACCGCTTTGTACGAAAATGTATCTGAGGGTAGGCGGATTGTCCTCGGGGGCCTCCACGTCTACAGCCTCAACCACAACGTCCAGCTCAAGATACTCCACCACATCTACGATGAAGCGGAGTGTGACCGCGGCTTCAATCGTCTCACGATTAATTAGATCCGGCTTTACCGATAAGACCTCAACGGCAATGCGGGGCTGCATACCAAGCTCGACCCCTGGTAAGGCCAGCGTTTGCCGGAACGGTATCACCTCTGGGAACATACCTCGAAAGAGTGGTTTGGTATCTTCCTCGGAGTGTGCAAGGTAAATGAGCTCCACATCCACGACACCTTCCACCGTCACCTTATCGTTCTCTACTTCATAGTCTGTCAGATACGCAGTTCCTGTACTAACCAGAATCTCCCGCATGGGAGGTAAGGCCTGAGTCAATTCAACGAGACCACGTGCCACAATTTGCTGCTCCTTCCTCTGGACAATACTATCCAGAGCCACCAGTTCCTTTCGTACTTCAACCTGATTGCCCGATGCAGCAATGTCTGTCAGAACCTGAACCGCTTGTGGTTTGCTTAAGAGAAGGTCCCCTTGGAGATGGATCTCCACCCGGACGCCCTGACCATCATTGATGACAAAGGTTTCACTGTCAGTATAAAGCTTTGGCTCCAGGATCATACCAGCCTCGATCTGGGTTTCTTCGAAAACGAGTTCGAAGGGAAGCCCCTGAGGGAAGCTTCGGAGTGCGACAGTCAGGTCTTGCCTTTCGTAGAGAACGTCTAATGCTACAACACCTTTTGCTACCACTTTGCCCTGGCTGATCTCCGTTTCTTGCAGCTTTACATCGGATGTCAGCTGCAAAACGGCATTGACGGGCCCTTCGCCGTCCTGGGCAAACTCCAACATTCCGGTAATTTCTTTGTCCACGCGCAGTTCAATAGCCTTTGGTACCGGATGGAGCATTACCCCGTCAGTCGTCAGTTTCACACCCTGGGGCATGTTGACGTCACGAATCACCTCATACTCCCGCACCTGCTCCACACGGACGGCGACTGCCAAAATCAGATCCACATCGAGAGCATATTGTCCGCCAATTAGATCCCATTCGCAGGCTAGAATGTTCATCTGTGCCTTCGCGAGCATCTCCGGCTCTGCCCCAATCACCTCTACCTGCGTGTCAAAGGGGAGGGCACCAGGCCATTCCACCCGCTTTAGTCCCGCTGGTTCGTCTTCTAGGGTCTCAGGCACATAGATCATGGATAGATCTACTACTCCCTGAACATAGACACGATCCTGGTCCGTGGTAAGCATTTGAAGTTTCGGCGTCCCCTTCACCCAAACGATTCTCTCTACGGGAGCTGCGGTGCCGGGCAATTCTACCTTACCCTGGAGGACGGTTTGAAGCGTGTTTTCCCCCACACGATTTACCGCAACAAGGCGGCTTTCTTTCACACTTAGGCTCATCTCTCTCCCCCTTTTTGCCATAAACTTGGTTGTTTCCCTAATACCTATGAAAA
>JAAZLY010000090.1 GCA_012799115.1 Bacillota bacterium | reverse complement strand
TAGAGGAAAGGTCTGGTCTACAGGCCCAACTTCAGGAATCGGAGGCCACGTTACAGCTCTATTCGAGGCAGATCCCTTCACAGTATGATCTAGCAGAAGTCTTGGAGGCTATAAAAACGATTGGACTCAACTATGACGTGCAGGTGGAAGTTCTTGATCATACTCCAGTGAGGCCAACGGCTAATTCAGATACTGGAATGATTTCCCTTGCATTGGGCATAAACGGTGGCGAAGAAACGTTCTCCTACCTGAGTCATCTGCAAGAAGTTTTACCGTCACTGCAGATAACGAGACTGGACTTGGGCTACCTGGGTAAGGGTCGCTTCATGGTTCAATTGGGTGCCGCATTACAGGTCTTCGTCCTGGAACATGCCCCCACTACATCCTTGTCTCTGCCAGAAGTGACGCATGTTGATACGCAGAACCTGCGGGCAGAAGCCTTTGGTCGACCCTTTGAGGTCATTGCTCAGTTCTTTGCTAACAATGTCCGGGTCTTGGGAATTGTGCGAACGCCAGAGGATACCAGGGCTCTGTTATTCAATGGTGGTGTGCGGAGTTGGATTCGAGTGGGAGAACGTCTCGGTGAAGCACTGGTGACAGACATTTCGGCGAACGCCGTTTCCTTGGATGTAGATGGTGTAGAACTTAAATTAGTCATAGGGGGTTGATAGGATGAGTGTAAGGTGGAAGCCCTTACTGATTGTTTGTTTGGCTTTGTTGGCTCTAGTTTCTTCTCCAGTCTCTGCAAGCCAAATGGTGAACATGGAGTTTCAGCAAGCACCACTAGTAGATGTGTTTCAGATCTTAGGTCAGCTCGGTGGGTACAATGTGCTTGTGGATCCATCTGTTACGGGAGATGTGAGCTTTGTACTCAATGATCTGACTGTGGAAGAAGCTTTGGACCTAGTTACCCGCACAACAGGGTATCGCTATCAACTGGTGGGAAATACCCTGGTCGTAGCAAGTGAGGCTCGTCTCAAGGCAGAGTTCGGTACTGAAGATGTTAGATTCGTATCCGTTAAGTACGTCGAGGTTGAGGCAGCACAGAAGCTCGTCTCCTTGATGGTGCCTGGTGTGCGAAGCTACGTTGATCCCGCCTTGGATCTTGTCATCCTCTATGGTGTAACGAGCGATCTTGATGTGGCGGAACAAGTGCTCAAGCAGTATGACCGGCAAGGAAGTATGCGTCCGACTCAAACAGTTCCTCAAGCCCAGTCAGTAGCCGAGGAAACAAAGGGCGAGGAAGGGCAACTAGTTAGTAGCTCCATCACTCTACTTTACGCAGAAGGAGCTCCTATCCTAGACGCTGTCCGTCAAGGGTTTCCCCAGCGTGAACTGGTTTGGAATGATCAAACCCGGATGCTGACTGGCTTGGCTACCGCTGAGGAGTGGGAGCAAATTCGCCTTATGGTCCGCGAGTTTGACTATCCCGACTTTGTTGTGAAGGGCATTTTAAGTAGTGCAGACCAGATGATTGCCCTTGTGGAGTACCAAGGACGCACATCGATGCTCAAGGTTGGCGAAGGATTACATGGTTGGACAGTGCAGAAGATTTCCGATGGAACAGTGGAGTTTGTTCAAGGTTCCCGCGGTTTTACGATGAGACTAGGGAGGTAAGATGATGCCCACCCGAAACAACCTATTGTTTTTCGGTGTAGTGCTCCTGATTCTGGTCTTGGCCAGTGGCGGACTCTTAGCCCAGGAGCTCGATGTGAGTTTTGACCAAGTGGAATACTCGTATATCTATCAAGTTCTCGGTGAGGCCCAGGGACTGAATGTTGTGGTGGATCCTGGCGTTGTGGGTAAGGGGACCTTCCAACTGAAGAATGTAAGCTTTACAGAAGCCCTAGACTTGATCTCAACTGTGAGCGGATACAAGTATCGCCTAAGTAACGGCACCTTATTGGTGGCTCCAGCTGAAGTGTTGGAGACCCTCCAGAGCAAGGAGATCCGCTATGTCCAGGTACATACCTTGTCGTCGGAGGAGATTGCAGAAGCGCTTGCTTTGGTGATGCCACGCTCTGATGTCTATGTTCATCCTCAAGGAGGACTTGTGGTTCTGCAAGGTTCTAAGGCGAACTTAGATCAGGCGGAAGAGCTATTACTAGCGCTCGATCGATCCCAGAACCCTGGTGGGGTTCAGATGGATTCGAACGCCAGCACACTCCTGGACATTTTTAAGGACCTGAGTTCTGCTATGGGACTTAATCTTGTGGCGGATCCTACCTTGGAGTCAACACGGCTACATCTCGATGTACGCAATCAAGATCCCGAAGAGATCATCAAGCAGATTCAAATGTTGGTGCCTGTCAGGGTTGAGATTACCGGAACCACAATGGCAGTAGGGAATCTAGCCCGATCTTCTGCTGAGAGAGTGAAGGTTTACCGTCTGAATTATGCAGAGCCTGAGGCTGCCAGAAGTGCCCTTGCCATGCTGAT
>JAAZLY010000089.1 GCA_012799115.1 Bacillota bacterium | reverse complement strand
TTTAAATGAAGCGAACACGTATGGCCTCGAGTTCTACCTCAGAGTGAGCACAAGGTTTTCAAGGTTTGCGTAGTTTAGGCTTTGACTAGAAAACATCTTTAGGAGGCCATTGAATGACTGGTAGAGTAAAATGGTTCAACGCAGAAAAAGGTTTCGGATTTATTGAGCGCGAAGACGGCGACGACGTGTTTGTACACTTCTCCGCTATCCAAGGCACCGGCTTCAAATCCCTTAACGAAGGCGAAGAAGTCAGCTTTGATATCGTAGACGGCGACCGCGGCCCACAAGCTGCTAACGTAGTTCGTCTCTAAATCCAACTCGTTACTGACAGAACACCACGGAGATAAAAGCCCCATTCCTCGGAATGGGGCTTTTTTTCTCCTTTTTGCCATGTCATGCCTTAACAAATCTATGTGAAATAAATAACTTACTAACAAATAAGAAGGGAGACTTAAAATAGTCGCCGAATACATTAACAAAATAATGTGGAGGTGCTTGCATGTCTCGCACGAAACGAAGTTTCATCATCACCATTGTGTTAGTAGCTCTCTGTATTCCGAGTTTGGCCCTTGCCCAGACAACAACAGTAGAGTTCTGGCACAGCATGACTGGATCAAGACTTACCGTTCTGAACAGTGTAGTCGAACAATTCAATGCCATTAACCCTGCTCAGCAGATTTCGCCAGTCCTAATCGGAACCTACGAAGAGGGATTGACCCGTTTCATGGCAGCCTACCCAGTTAACCAAGAGCCTGGAATTGTTCAGGTCTATGAGGTAGGAACCCAGGCGATGCACGATAGCGGCATGATTATTCCCGCCTATCAGATCCCTGAGCGTCTCGGTGAAGAATGGGATTTCGGACAGTACGTAGCTCCAATCGTCCGCTACTACTCCAAAGACGGCAACCTCTGGTCCTGGCCCTTTGCCTCATCCTCCGCTATGTTGTATTACAATGCTGATCATATGCGCCAAGCTGGGCTCGACCCAGATAAGCCGCCTACAACCTGGCAAGAGATGTATGACATGGGAATCAAGTTAATTGAAGCCGGTGTTGTCACCCATGCCATGAGTACCGGGTGGCCCGATTGGATGTTTGAAACCCAGTTGGCCATGCACGATCAAGAATTCGCCAATATGGGTAATGGCCGTGAAGGTTACCCAACAGAAGTATCTTGGCCTAGCAAGTTTACAGACGAACTGATGGCTATCTGGGGTAAGATGGCTGCTGACAATGTGTGGATCTATGGTGGTGCAGAGTATAACGCCAATGGAGCCTTTAACAGCGGAGAGATTACCTTCTTGATGCAATCCACCTCGTCCTTGGACGGTGTACTCAATACCGTCGGCGACAACTTTGAAGTGCGAACCACTTTCTTGCCTCGCCTAAGCGACGAATACCCAAGGGGTAATGTACTCATCGGTGGCAACAGCTTATATGTTTCCAATCGAGTGACAGACGAGGAACTGGCCGTGATCTTTGAGTTCTTCAAGTTCCTCTCCGATCCTGACATCGGTACCTATTGGCACAAGAATACTGGGTACTTCCCTGCAACGAATGCTGGTATGCAAGCCTTGATGAACGAAGGTTGGTTCGCTGAAAGCCCCAACCACCTCACCGCCTTCTTGCAGATTCTATCTGGCAAGAGTGAAGGCAATGCCGCCGCCGGCATGCGCTTAGGACCCTTTGCCCAAGCTCGTGAATGGGTACGCGACGCTCTTGAGAGAATCGCCCGAGGCGATGATCAAAGAGCAGCTCTAGAGTATTCGGCCAGACAGATCAACCAATTGCTTGCTGATTACAATGAGTTCCTAGACTAAGTCTGGATCACTTTCAGGTTATTCGATCACCGGAGGCCTGTCCTCCGGTGATCTACTATGTCTACTAGGTCAGGAGGATTTTCTTGGACAGATTTCCTAATCACCGCATTCTCCCCTATGGGTTAGTTCTTCCATCACTCACAGTCATTATAGCTTTTCTGATCATTCCCTTTGGGCAGGCGGTTTATCAGTCATTTTACCGGGTGTCGCCCTTTGGACGCCAACTGCGGTACGTGGGCCTGCGAAACTACCTGGAGATGTTTCAGTCACCCGAGTACCTATCGAGTTTCCAGAACACCCTGATCTTTTCCGTCTTGGTCATCGGTGTCGGGCTCACTATCTCTCTAGTTGTTGCCCTACTCACCACGCAAAAAATCCGGGGGGCAGCTTTTTATCAAATCGCCTTCATTTGGACATATGCCATGTCCCCTATCATTGCCGGCGTGATGTGGTCGCTTATCTTTGACCCTTCCATCGGTATTTTGACCCACGCCATTGCTGACCTGACTGGATATCGAATCAACTACTTCACGGACACTGTGGCAGCCTTTATCTTGGTTACCGTTGCTTCGGTCTGGGTGATGCTTGGTTACAATATCTGCTTTTTTGTGGCAGGCCTGCAAAATGTGCCCCATGAGTTGAAAGAGGCGGCATCCATTGACGGTGCCACTTCATGGCAGGTCTTTTGGGTCGTCACCTTCCCGATGCTGAGCCCTACAACGGCCTTCTTGATCTTCGTCAACACGGTCTACGCGTTCTTCCAATCCTTTGGTCTCATTGATGTAGTAACGCAAGGCGGACCGAACCGCACGACAGAGTTCTTGATCTACAAGATATATCGAGATGGATTTGGGCGTATGCAGGAAGGGCAAGCGGCAGCCCAATCGGTCGTTCTATTTATTCTAGTGGCCATCGTTGGAGCATTCCAAATCTACACATCAACCAAAAAATCGGTCTACAATCGTTAGGAGGTGTTCTCATGCGTCTAAGTCGGAAACAACTGAAGGGCCTCATCATCCACGTCGTCTTGCTTCTGACCTTAGTGGCGGTGGCCTTTCCAATCTACTACGCTTTTGTAATGGCCACACACACGCATCAAGATGCCTATGCCTTCCCCCCCATCCTTACACCGGGTGATCAGCTTCTTCCCAATATCAAAGAGGCTTGGAACAGGGTTGACATGAGTGTCGTTCTCAACAATAGTTTGATCATTGCCGTTCTTGTTTCTCTAGGGAAAATCGTCTTTTCGATCTTGGCAGCCTTTGCCTTTACGCATTTCAAGTTTAGAGGCAGCTGGCTTTTATTCCCCCTTTGTATGGTAACGCAGATGATGCCTCTGCCGGTTAGGGTCATTCCCCTCTACCAAACGATGGCTAATCTGGGCTGGCTGAACACCTACCAAGCCTTGACAATCCCTTATCTGGCCAGCACAACGGGGATCATCCTCTTCCGTCAGTTCTATATGACGGTTCCAGAAGAATTAGCCGATGCGGCCCGCGTCGATGGAGCAACGCCGCTCCAGTATCTACGGAGCATCTTGGTTCCCCTCTCCTGGACCAATATCGCAGCCCTCTTGGTCATTGAGTTCGTTTATATGTGGAATGAGTATCTCTGGCCCAATATTGTGACCACCGCATCTGACATGCGTGTGGCCCAGATGGGACTACGAATGCTCTATACCTCGGAGCGAGGTGCGGCAGAATGGAACATCATTATGGCTGGAACCTTGGTCATCATGCTACCGCCTTTGATTGTCCTTATTCTCTTCCGTAAGCAATTCGCCCAAGGAATTGCCATGCAGACGACAAAATAGTCAAAAACGCCGATTCCCAAATACACTGGGGTCGGCGTCTTTTCTTTCCTCTTTACTCTTGAGATTCTGGGTGACTTACTCCTCCACTGCTTCGAGCTTCTCCAAAATCCACGTCATTTCCGTAATAGCTTTTTGCAGTGCCTCATGCCTACATTGATCTGACTGAATAAAAAGTTTCAGACCAACCTGTTCAGACTTGAGAATATTAATACGATCCTTGATATATGTTGCGACATCTGTCCGATTCACGGCACACCCCTCTTTTCCCCTAAAGGTTCATTTTCATTGTAGCCCATTGATCAGGCGACTTCAAGTTCTAACTCGTTAGGAGGAATCTTCCTTTTCGGAGTCGAAAGATCCCTAAAACAGCCCTAATGGAGGTTTTATCGTGACCCTGAAGATCATAACCGATAGCGCCTGCGATTTGCCTCAAGACCTCGTTCAGAAGTACGATATTGATGTCTTGCCATTCTTGGTGTACATCGATGAAAAGGAGTACCGAGACGGCGTTAATGTGACAACAAGACAGGTCTATGATGCAATTCATGGCGGAAGTGTGCCTACAACCGGTCAGGTGCCAATGGATGCCATCGTCGATACATTCAAGAAATATGCTAGCGAAGGACGGCAATGCCTCTACCTAAGTTTCTCCTCGAAGTTATCTGGTACGTACAACACTGTGCGTCTAGTAGCTCAGGAAATGAAAAAGACGTTTCAAGACTTTCAAGTAACCGTTGTAGATTCACTCAGTGGCTCCCTTGGTCAGGGTCTGATGGTCCTAGAAGCTGCCCACATGGCCAGGAATATGGTAGACCCAGATCGCATCATTGGTCGGGTTCAAGAACGTGCAAAGGGTAATGTGGAGCACCTCTTTTCGGTAGACGACTTAAACTATCTGTATCGCGGAGGAAGGGTGAGCTATGCAAGCTCCTTCTTAGGCGGTCTCCTACAAATCAAGCCGATCCTGCATGTACAAGACGGTCTCATGATTCCATTCCAGAAGGTTCGCGGTAAGAAGATGGCTGTCAAGCGAATTGTCGAACTCGTCAAGGAACGGTCCTTTGGCAATCAAGATCAGATTATTGGTATCACCCATGCCGACGATCCGAAGACCGCCACCCAGCTTCAATCGCTTCTCCAGGATACACTAGGCTACAAGAACATCATTGTCAATCTCATTGGTAGTGTCCTAGCCTGTCACATCGGAATTGGCGGTGTAGCAGCCTTTGCAGTCAATGCCAAGGTATCTGAACCAAACTTTTTGATCCCTGGCGAAACAATCTGATATTTGATATTTTACTTTTCGTTAACGCTGAGTTATACTAAACATAAGACAAAATATTAACAAAGAAACGGAGTGTAGGTAGTGGATTATAAGTATTTAGCGGAACCATACAAGATCAAAATGGTTGAACCCATTGCTGTTACCACTAGGGAGCAAAGGGAAGAAGCAATCAGAAGAGCCGGGTGGAATACATTCTTGCTTACAACAGAAGACATTTACATCGACCTTCTGACCGATAGTGGTACAAATGCCATGAGTGATAACCAATGGGCTGGGCTTATGCTCGGTGATGAAGCCTATTCGGGTAGCAAGAACTTTAAACATCTCCAAGACACCGTTCGTGAGCTCTACGGGTTCAAACATGTAGTACCGACACACCAAGGTCGCGGCGCAGAGAACCTCTTGTCGCAAATCATGATTAAGCCTGGAGACTACGTACCAGGTAACATGTACTTTACAACAACCCGGGCCCACCAAGAAATGAATGGGGCCACCTTTAGAGATATCATTATCGATGAAGCCCACGATTCACAAAACGAACATCCCTTTAAGGGCAATGTTGACTTAAACAAACTTCAAGGCCTCATCGACGAAGTGGGCGCAGAACGTATCCCCTATATCTGCCTAGCAGTCACCGTCAACCTCGCCGGAGGCCAACCGGTCGCGATGGAGAACATCAAGGCCGTCTACGAGCTAGCACAAAAGCACGGCATTAGAGTGATGATGGACGCAACCCGCTGCGTTGAAAATGCTTGCTTCATCAAGCAGCGAGAACCTGGTTATGAGAATAAGACCATTAAAGAGATTCTCAAGGAAATGTATAGCTACGCCGACGGCTGCACCATGAGCGGTAAAAAAGACGGCATCGTGAATATTGGTGGTTTCTTGGCTCTCAACGACGATGAGCTTTATCAAAAAGCCACGAGCTTAGTTGTGGTCTATGAGGGAATGCCCTCTTACGGCGGCATGACTGGCCGTGACATGGAAGCCTTAGCACGGGGCCTGCGCGAATCTGTGGATTATAACTTCATCGCCCACCGTCTCGATCAAGTGAAGTACCTAGGTGATCGCTTGATCGCAGCTGGCATACCTGTAGTCAAGCCCATTGGCGGCCATGCTGTTTTCCTCGATGCCAGGGAATTCTATCCTCATATCCCTCAAGATGAGTTCCCAGCCCAGATGCTAGCAGCACAGCTCTATTTGGAATCAGGCGTCCGTAGCATGGAACGGGGAATCATCTCCGCTGGCCGCGATAAGAATGGCAACCACCACTATCCTAAACTAGAGTTAGTCCGTTTGACAATTCCACGTCGGGTCTACACTTATTCACATCTGGATGTTGTTGCTGATTCAGTCATCGAACTGTACAAACATAGAGACAAAGTAAAAGGTCTCCGTTTTGTCTATGAACCGCCTGTACTCCGTTTCTTTACAGCTCGTTTCGAACCAATTGCCTAGCATAAACTAGAAATGACGTGCCCTGTAGTGGACTTCTCCATTACAGGGCTCTTTTTACGCTTCGCCTTCTCTAGCCGTTAAGAAGTCCAGAAGCTCAGACTTCTCCACCCGACTTACTCCGCTGTGTTCAATGTCGAAGCGGCCATCAAAGGGCTGTTCATTGAGTTGTTTCATAACCTCTATGATCCGAGGTCGACAAAAGGTTCCCTGACACCAACCCATGGAGGCTCGCGTCCGCCGCTTGATGCCATCAATTGTCTTGACAGGAATTCCTCTCTGGCAAGCATCGATGATTTCGCCTTCGGTCACCTGCTCACAGCGGCAAATCACCTTCTCAGGTGAAGAAGGAATGTCAAGCAAGGGCTTGATCTCACGTAAGGGACGCAACTCGCGATATTGAATAATCGGCTTACGGTGGGGGTTAAAGTTTGGATCGGGTTCAAGTTCCAAGTCTGCACGCTGCAAAATGTCTTCCACGAGTTCAGCAATGGCCGGTGCAGCCGTCAAACCTGGCGATTGAATACCCGCAACCTGAATAAAGCCTGGTACCTTCGATTCTTCAATAATGAAGTCGTCACTTGAACTTCTAGCCCGAACCCCTGTAAAGCTACGCAAGAACTGTTTGGGATCGAGGTCCCCGTAAAGCTGCTTACAAGCATCATAGATCTTGGCTAAACGCTCCAGATCGGTGGATGTATCCTCCCGATCTTCTTCCTCGCTTGCATCTGGGCCGATTAGAAGGTTGTCATAGATCGTAGAAGCAAGCAGAATGCCTTTGCCCTTTGCTGTGGGTAGGCCAAAGATAACATGGTTCACTGCCTTCCCGCTTCCCCGGGCAAAGAGGAGGTACTGCCCGCTCCTTGGAAGGATGGTGAAGTCATCAACGCCCACCATCTGCGATACCTGATCCGAATAGACACCCGCGGCGTTGATCACATAGCGAGTACGAAAACTCTCTTCTGGGGTTTGAACCGTGAAGTTCCCCTTATTGCCAGAGATACCGGTTACTTCTGACTCTAGCCTAAGTTCAGCACCATTTGTGATCGCATTTTCCGCCATAGCAATGGCCATCTCATAGGGCGAACACACTCCTGCCCCTTCGCAGAGCAAACCCCATTTCAAATCTGGGTTTAGCTTAGGTTCCAGTTGGCGTAGTTCCTCCTGATCCACAAGGCGCAAGTCATCCAGTCCATTGGCCCTTCCCTGCTCCAGGAGCTGCTCTAGGGGGGCAGGATCGTCCATGGTCGTCACGACTAAGGAACCGGTCTGCCGAAACCCGAAGTTCAGCTCACGATCAAGCTGTGCGTAAGCCTGCCTTCCCCGATAACAAAGCTGTCCCTTTAAGGTTGTATGGGGTTCTGCATACCCCCCGTGAACAATCGCGCTATTGGCCTTCGTAGCACCCATAGCAACATCGATACCCTTCTCCAACAGAAGAATCTTCAGGCGATACTTCGATAACTGGCGTGCAATGGTTGTACCGATAATTCCTGCACCAATAATGACTACATCATAGGCTTTCTCCACGTTGTTATCAGTCCTTAAAGAAATATAGTAGCGTAAAGTCCAAAACGATCAAAGAGCATCAACAGGCCGACAACGATCAGCAAAACACCTGAAATGGTCTGGATGATGCCAAGATTCCGTTTGATAAACCCAAAGGCGTTTTGGAGTCGACTCCAAAGCAAAGCGGTGAGCAAGAATGGAATACCCAGGCCAAGGGAGAATGTCAAGAGCAAGGCCATTCCCTGATAGAGAGTATCCATACTAGACGCCATCAAGAGGGCTGTCCCTAAGAAGGCTCCCAAACACGGGGTCCAGCCTAGAGAGAAGGCCGCACCAAAGAGGAGACTCGACCAAAACCTCAGATTCTTCGTATTAGCTCCAAGACTTCGACTGCGATTCAAGAAGCCGATCTTGAAAAGTCCCAAATAGTTGAGGCCAAAGGCAATCACGAAAACCCCGCCAAGGCGCTGTAGTAAGATTCGATGTTCAGAGATCAGAGCACCGAGGGCTGAGGCCGTCGCGCCAAGGGTAATGAAAATCAGCGAAAAACCGAGGACAAAACCCAAGGTGTTCCTCAGCAAACGTGCGCCTTGGTTCTTCTCTCCTCCCTCCTGACCCCCGAGATAGAGCAAGTATATGGGGATCATGGGCAGAATGCAGGGCGACAAAAAGGCTAGGACGCCCTCAACAAAGGTTAACCCAAAGAGCGATAAAGAAATCTCTGGTGCCATGGATTGTAACATTATCTGGCATCCTCAATCATCTGAAGCACAGTCTCTTTTGTTGTAGCCCCCACCACATAGCTCGCTAAATAGCCTTCTGCATCAATGACCACTGTGGTTGGTAGCCCTGGGATTCCAAAAATCTGCCGTCCTACAGCTCCGTAATCGAGTAGGTTAGTCATGGTATAATTGTTGCTCTTTAAATACTCTTTACCTTTTTCCACAGTCTCTTGGCGATCAATCTGGTTGAGCAAGAGTAGCACTGCTTCGCCCGACTCTGTAAACTGGTCATGCAACTCCTGAAACTCCGGCATCTCTGCGCGGCAGGGTGGGCACCAGCTTGCCCAGAAGTTCAAGACTACGATCTGGCCGCGGTAATCGCTCAAACGAATGGTCTCGTTGGCAGTCGACACAAGGGCAAAGTCGGGAACTAAGACTTTTGAGTCCTCTGCTAAAACGCTCCCGCTCCATCCGAGCACGGCAACAGCAATCAAGCATAAGAAGACAATTAAACTTATGTTACGCATCAGCCACCACTCCTTTGTTTAAATATACCCCAGGGGGGCATCGGGTGCAAGGATAGAGATTGTGAAGACCATC
>JAAZLY010000010.1 GCA_012799115.1 Bacillota bacterium | reverse complement strand
GTGAAATGCGGACTATAAAGGAGACTGAGAGTATGGTTGACAAAGAGGTATTGCTAACACCGGAGGGTTTGCAAAAGCTAGAGGCTGAGTTAGACATGCTGAAAGGCGTCAAGAGGCGGGAAGTAGCTGAGAGAATTAGCGCTGCACTAGAGTTTGGCGACATTTCCGAGAACTCAGAGTATGATGATGCCAAGAACGAACAGGCCTTCATCGAAGGACGAATTCTCACCTTGGAGAAGCTCTTGAGGAACGCTAGACTCATTGAAGACGATGATGATTCCGATGAAACAGTCGTCACTCTTGGCAAGACAATTACTCTGAAAGACCTGGAGACATCGGATATCCTAGAATACCGGCTTGTCGGTTCCGCCGAAGCCGATCCAGCAGAGTTTAAGATTAGTAATGAGTCCCCGGTAGGTCAAGCAATAATGGGTAAATCTTGTGGGACCATTGTCGAAGTAGAGGTTCTTGACGGCATTTTACAATACGAAATTTTGAAGGTTGCCAGATAAAACAGGAGGTAATCACGGTGAACGAGCAACACATGGATTATACAGAGGATAGGGAAGAACTCAACGAACTTTTGCAAGTGCGCCGAGATAAGCTTAAAGACCTCTATGATCTAGGCATTGAGCCTTTTGGAGAGAGATTCGAACGGACTCATACCGCTCAGGAGATTCTTGACCGCTTTGACGAGTTGGAAGAGCAGGACACAAAGATTACCGGCCGCATCATGTCGATGCGTACCCATGGTAAAGCAAGTTTTGCAGATCTGATGGATCACACGGGTCGTATCCAACTATATCTTCGAGTCAATACCCTTGGTGAAGAACAGTATGCTCTGCTAGAGAAGCTAGATATTGGTGACATCGTGGGCATTACTGGGAAGATCTTTCGCACCCGTCGGGGTGAAATTAGTGTAGAGGTGCAAGGATTTCAGTTTCTTTCCAAGTCACTGAGGCCACTGCCAGCAAAGTGGCATGGTTTGAAGGACGTTGACCTGCGGTATCGTCAGCGGTACGTGGATCTGATCGTGAATCCAGGTGTGCGGGAAGTGTTTGAAACACGTAGCAAGATCATACAGATCATGCGCAACTTCTTGGCTGAACGTGGTTACATTGAGGTCGAAACCCCAATGCTACACGTAATCGCTGGTGGAGCCGCAGCTCGTCCCTTTACGACGCACCACAATGCGCTGGACATGGATCTTTATCTGCGCATTGCACCCGAGCTTTATCTGAAGAGGTTGCTCGTTGGCGGATTTGACCGTGTGTTTGAGATGGGTAAGATGTTCCGCAATGAGGGGATATCGACGAAACACAATCCGGAGTTTACCATGTGTGAGCTGTATATGGCTTACGGAGACGCTAGCGACATGATGAGTATTACCGAAGAGCTCTATGCCCATGTTGCGCAGGAGTTGTTCGGAACGACCAAGATTGTTTTCCAAGGACAAGAGATCGACCTAACTCCACCTTGGCCGCGTAAGCCGATGTTTGACGCGATCAAGGAATACTCAGGGATCGACCTGAGGGGCTTAGATGATGAACAGGCTAGGCAGGCAGCGAAGGAAAAAGGCTTGGATGTAGAACCAGATGCAACGTTTTCCCAGGTTCTAGATGAGTTCTTCGATACCTACGTTGAGCCAAAGTTGGTTCAGCCGATCTTCATTACTGATCACCCCGTAGAAGTGAGTCCTTTAGCAAAGCGCAAGAAGGATAATCCGAGCTTAACGGATCGTTTTGAACCATTCATTGTTACTTGGGAAATCGGGAACGGTTTCACGGAACTGAACGATCCTATCGATCAAGATCAGCGGTTCAGACAACAGATGGCCGAACGCGAAAAAGGCGATGATGAGGCTCATATGATGGATGAAGATTATATTCGGGCCTTAGAGTATGGAATGCCCCCTGCGGGAGGTCTAGGTCTGGGTATCGATCGTATGGTAATGTTGTTTACGGATTCCCCATCGATTCGTGATGTTCTCTTGTTCCCACACATGCGTCCGCGCTCATAATATACGATAGGACTTTCGAACCTGTCTCCTTGGATTCTTACGTTTCCGTAGAATCCCACTGGAGGCAGGTTTTTCTTTATGCACTATACAATTTTCATAGATAAACGGAGAAAATAGAACTCCGGACGAGATATCGAACTCTAAGTGTCCAAAACGACGGATTTCGACTCTTGATGCAGGGCCGGATCGGTGGTATATTGATTAAGGCGTCGGGCACCGAAGTCACGTGCCAGACCCGAAAAGCCTTGCTTTCGAAGGCTTATTTATTTCCCAAGAACCTTGAAAACTGAACATTGAATCTTGAGACAACTGTTCTTGAGACTTCATTCTAAAAGCTTGATGAGCTTCGGGGTGAAGAATCAAAGAACTCTGTGTTTGAAGAGAATAAGCCATAAGTTT
>JAAZLY010000088.1 GCA_012799115.1 Bacillota bacterium | reverse complement strand
TAATGGCAGGGGGTGATTCAATCAAACGCATCACCGATTGACTTGTAACAGTCTTGCCGCAGCCCGATTCACCCACCAAGGCCACACACTCCCGGTCGCCGATATCTAGATCCACCGACTCCACCGCTCGAATGACGCCATAATCTGTCGGAAAGACCACTTTGAGGTTGCGAAGCTTAAGCATCTGTTTCATGTGTCTCTCCTCCCCCGGCGCTCTCTATTACACCGATTTGCTCATAATCATCCATGGAGTTGAAGACCTCTTCTATATAACTGCTGTCTAAACTCTTAAAAATCTTGTAGACACTGCTGGTCTGTTTCATCCGTGGGTTGGCGATCTCTTCCATCACGATCCCCAAACGCATAAAGCTAAAAACAGCGAGGAAGATGCCAAGGCCGGGGGCCAAAATCCACCACCATGCCCCAAAGAGTAAGGCTCCGCCGCTCTGGGCATCTGCAAGCATCTTACCCCAGCTAATAGCGGTGGGATCGCCTAATCCCAAAAAGCTCAGTCCTGCCTCAGCGACCATGATCCCCGCACTACTTAGGGCAGTGCTCATGATCAGCAAATGGCTTGTTCCAGGTAGGATATGGCGAACCATGACATGCCAGCGACTAGCACCAGCGAGTTCTGCTGCCTTGACATAATTGCTATTCTTCAGGACGAGAACTAAAGAGCGAATGGTCCTAGCCAAACCGGTCCAACCCAAAGCTACAAAGATCAAGATGATGATCCAAAAATCACGCCCCAAGACATTCGTTAGTACAATGACCAAAGGCAAGGTCGGGATCACGAGCATAATGTCAACAATCCGCATGATTAGGCTATCGACAAATCCCCCGAGATAACCGGCGGCCACCCCGAGGATGGAACCAACAAAGGCGATGCAAACACCAGATGTCACACCAACAATCAAAGAGACCCGCGTGCCATAGATCAGCATACTGAAAATGTCTTGTCCTGTACTAATGCTGGTTCCCAGGAGATGTTGCCGACTCGGTGGCAAACCTTTGGCAGCACGCTGGGAAACATCATAAGGATCGTAGGGGGCAAGTAGAGGCGCAAAGACCGCCACAAAGACTAGGAAACTCACCATGACAATACCGATTTTTCCTTGTTTATGACTCCAAATCCGCTTGATGAAGGTACCTATACTCCGCATTCTTTTCATCGCTTATCACCTACCGTCACCCTAGGATCTAGCAGTACATAAACAAGGTCAGTAATGAGAATTGCGAAGATGGTAAAGCCCGACAACAAAATCATAATCCCCATCATCAAGGGGTAGTCATTGGAGTTATTAGCCTCCAAAAACAATGTTCCCATACCATTCCAGTTAAAGACTTGCTCAATCACGACCTGACCACCGATCAACCCACTAATGCTCATACCGAGCGAGGTAACAATCGGAAGCATGGAGTTTCGCAAGATATGTTTGTAGCGAATCGTACCCTGCTTCAGCCCCTTGGCCCTGGCAGTTAGCACGAAGTCTTCGTTTGTTACGGCAATCACCGCATTACGAGTCCCTTGGGCATAGCTGATGACACTACCCACCACCATACTTAAGACAGGCAAAGCGGCATTTTGGGCCACCCTCCGTATGCTCTCAAGGGTCCAGGAGAACTGTGTCACCATGTTCGGGTCCGTGTAAGCAGGGAAAATCTCCAGTTCAAATCCCAGATAAAAGGACAAGATCAAGGCGATAAAAAACGAGGGCAAGGCAATCATAATCGTCGAAGCATTCAAGAGCATGGTATCTTGCCAGCGCCCTCGTTTGACGGCGGCTATGACCCCGAACAAAACCCCAATGATCAGCCCAATGATCATCGTGCTTACCGATAGAACCAAAGTCCAGGGAAGCCGCCCTAGAATCAAGCTACTTACAGAGGGAGAACCCGGGCGAAAGGAAGTCCCCAAATCGCCCCGAGAAAGGCCTTCGAGATAGTTCATATACTGCTGCCAGGTAGATACATGGAAGCCGTATTGCTGTCTGGTCACTTGTTTGATGATTTCATACTCAATTTCACTCATATTTCCCTGCGGAGGATAGTAGCGTTCGGCAGGATCATCTACACCAATGCGGGGAATGAAGAAATTCAGCGTGATCACAATCGCGAATACGAAAATGGAGTACAAGATACGCTTGATGACGTATGTGTATTTCACTTAATCACCTACCCCTCTCGGTTTTCCGCAAGTTCTCCAACGATGCGCTGTTAAAGACTGTCGAACCGTCAACCACTTGGTATCCCTCGAAGCGATCGGTTCGGGCCACAGAGATCACGTTGGACGTATAAAGAGGAACCTTATAATACTCCTCGGCAATCATGGGTTGGATCTCTTTAATCAGGTC
>JAAZLY010000087.1 GCA_012799115.1 Bacillota bacterium | reverse complement strand
CATGATTTGGGCGTTTCTCCAGCCACGATTCGCAACGAAATGGCTGATCTGGAGGAGACTGGTTACCTGCAGCAGCCCCATATATCAGCTGGGCGAGTTCCGTCGGACAAGGGATATCGCTTTTATGTTGATGCCTTGATGGAGCCTTATGTCTTTCCGGGGCAAGAGTTGAAAAGGCTACGTGATGAGATTGCACAGGCCCAGTTAACTCCTGAGCATAGTATACACGCAGCAGCCCGGTTATTGGCTTTACTGACTCAGTCGGTGTCCTTAATCGTAGCCCCAAGCACTGATCAACTGGTCTTCAAACATTTGCAGTTGGTTGCGCTAGAAGACACCGGGATTTTAGTCACACTCGTGCTACACCCTGGTATTGTGAAGAATCGTCTGATCCGCACTAAGCGCGATTACTCTGCGGAGCAGATCACCGAGTTGTCAACGGCTCTCAACCAGAAACTCAAAGGTATCACCTATCGAGAGTTGGGTCCCACCATTTTTACTGAAGTAATTAGGGACTTTGGAGAAATCGGAAAAGTACTTGTCGAACTGATCCTGCAGGGTTTGGCAGAAGACAAGGGTGAACAGGTCTATGCCTCAGGGACTGTAAACATCTTGAGTCAACCAGAGTTTCGTGATGTGGATAGGGCCATCGCTCTTTTTGAGGCATTAGAAGAAAAAGAGTGTCTAAGGAGCCTTCTTGGGAGTGCTGCTAAGTCCAGTGGAGTACAAGTTGCCATTGGCCATGAGAATGTGTCAGCCGCTATGCAAAGTTGCAGTCTGGTAACGTGTACGTACTATGTTGGTAATGATGTAGTAGGTACCATTGGGGTGATTGGACCAACCCGCATGGACTACGCAAGAGTGGTGGCAGCGGTAAATGAGGTTTCAAACTCCTTAAGCGCTTTGCTGACGGAAGACAAGTAGTAAACGGAGAATGGACCCTTGAGGCAAGGGTCATTTTTCTGACGAAGGGGGAACTTTGGTGACGGAACGAGATGAAACGATGGAAGAGAGTGTTTTGGAAATGGATCAAGAGCAAGGCGAGGTAGATGGGCAGGAAGAGCCGGGCATAGACTATGTTGAAGCTCTGGAACAGTTAGAACGCGATAAGGCCCAGCTTGCTCAACAGTTGCTCAGATTGAAGGCGGACTTCGACAATTTCCGTCGTCGTACACAGGCTCAGATGGAAGACATAACGAGGGACGCGAGTAAGCAACTACTTGAGGATCTCTTGCCTGTCTTGGATAACTTTGAAAGGGCTCTAGCATCGGATTCTGATGCCCAAAGCAATCCTTTTCTCCAGGGCATGGAAATGGTATACCAAGGCCTAATGACGACCTTGGCTAGCCATGGATTGCAACCGATATTAGCTAAGGGCCAGCCTTTTGACCCAGGCCTGCATGAGGCGGTGGCCATGGCGGGCGATCAAGGAGACACAGATCTCATTGTGCTAGAAGAGATTCAAACGGGTTATCTACTGAATGAAAGAGTACTTAGACATACTAGGGTCTTAGTGGGACCGAATAAGGAGGAAGACGAATGTCAAAAGTAATTGGTATTGATCTAGGAACAACAAACTCTGTTGTCGCCGTGATGGAAGGCGGCGAGCCTATTATTATCCCAAATGCTGAAGGTTCTAGGACCACTCCTTCAGTCGTAGCCTTTACGAAAGATGGAGAACGCATCGTGGGTCAAGGCGCCAAACGCCAAGCTGTAACCAACCCAGAGCGCACAATTTCGTCGATTAAGCGGCATATGGGCACGGATTACAAGGTTAAGATAGACGGCAAAGACCTGACGCCACAAGAGATCTCTGCTATGATCTTGCGTAAGCTCAAGGAAGAAGCCGAAGCCTACTTAGGTGAGCCAGTGAGCAAAGCAGTGATTACTGTTCCAGCATACTTTACGGATGCCCAAAGGCAGGCCACCAAGGATGCAGGAACCATCGCTGGTTTAGAAGTCGAGCGGATTATTAACGAACCTACGGCTGCTGCGGTAGCATATGGTCTAGATAAAGAGCATGAGCAGACGGTACTCGTTTTTGACTTGGGGGGCGGAACGTTCGACGTCTCCATTCTGGAGCTCGATGAAGGGTATATCGGCGTTAAGGCCACAAGCGGTAACAATCGCCTAGGTGGCGACGATTTTGATGATCGCATTACGAAGTATCTGGTGAGTGAGTTCAAGAAGCAAACAGGCATTGACCTAAGCCAAGATAAGATGGCCATGCAACGCCTGCGTGAAGCAGCAGAAAAGGCCAAGATTGAACTATCAGGCTTAGTCCAAACCAATATTAATCTACCCTTTATTAGTGCCTCCTCCAGTGGACCAGTCCACCTTGACATTGATCTGACCCGTGCCAAGTTCAATGAGCTTACCGCGGACTTAGTGGAAAAAACTCTGGAGCCTATTCGTCAATCTTTGAATGACGCAGGACTAAAGCCGGGGGATGTTGACCGCGTTCTTCTTGTTGGTGGATCCACTAGAATCCCAGCTGTGCAGGAAGCCATTGAGAAGCTGATGGGTAAGGAAGCCTATAAGGGTATTAACCCTGATGAGTGTGTAGCCTTGGGTGCTGCAGTCCAGGCGGGTATTCTGTCAGGGGAGTTCGAGCAGGGTAAGGGTCTGATTCTAGTTGACGTCACGCCCCTATCTCTTGGTATCGAAACCCTCGGTGGAGTCATGACTACTCTAATCAAGCGCAATACGAGTATTCCTTGTAAAGAGAGCAATGTCTTTACAACCGCAGCGGACAATCAACCAGCGGTAGACATTCACGTGCTGCAGGGCGAAAGACCGATGGCTGCAGATAACGTGACCCTGGGACGTTTTCAGCTCACCGGAATTCCGCCCGCACCCCGGGGAATTCCTCAGATTGAGGTAACCTTTGATATTGATCGTAACGGTATCGTGAATGTTACGGCAAAAGATAGAGGCACAGGACGCGAACAGAAAATCACAGTCACATCGTCTACCGGTTTAACAAAGACCGATATCGATAAGCTCGTCAAGGAAGCGGAAGAGCACGCTGAAGAGGATAGGGCTAAACGGGAAGCGATCGAGTTGCGTAACCAGGCTGACAACGCTCTCTGGGCTGTTGATCGCACCGTTAAAGATCTAGGTGACAAGGTCACAGAAGAACAGAAAGCAGAAATCGAAACCGCCAAGGCAGACTTGCAGGCCGCCGTGGATAAAGACGATGCAGATGAGATTAAGGTGAAGATGAAGGCCCTGGATGAGGTACTCCACCGGATTTCCGAAAAGCTCTATCAAGAAGCTCAGGCTGCAGGGCCTCAGGACGCAGGCATGACAAATGACGCCCAGGGAGGCGACGAAGATATAGTGGACGCAGACTTTACAGAGGAGTCTTAAGTCCGCGGGTATAAAGGCGGTGTAACGCTTGGCCAAAGAAGATTATTATGATGTTCTAGGCGTCCCTAGAGGCGCCTCCGCTGATGAAGTGAAGAAAGCCTATCGAAAGTTGGCAAGGGAGCTTCATCCTGATGTAAATAAGGAACCTGATGCCGAAGAGAGGTTCAAGACCATTAACGAAGCCTATGCAGTGCTTGGCGATCCGGAACGCCGCGAGAAGTATGACAGATTTGGTCACGCAGCTTTCGATAACGCTGGCCAGGGCGGTTTTGGCGACTTTGGCGGTTTTGGAGGCTTCGGCGGCTTCGAGGATTTAGGAGACATTTTCAGTGAGTTCTTTGGGGGAGGATTTGGCACTCGTCAGGCCAATCGCCCCCAAAGGGGTGCTGATCTGCGCTATGATATGACCATCGAGTTTGAAGAAGCTGCCTTTGGCACCGAGAAAGAGATCTCGGTACCCCGTACCGAAATCTGCGATCATTGCCACGGCAATCAGGCAGAACCAGGAACGCCCATCAAGACTTGTTCAGAGTGTAATGGTAGTGGACAGGTGCGCTACGTACAACAGACCCCTCTCGGTCAATTCGCCAGTACCAGAACCTGTAGTCGTTGTCATGGGGAAGGCAAGACCTTTGACACTCCTTGTAGCGTTTGCCACGGTAGTGGTACCCAGCGCAAGATGACCACCGTCAAAGTTAAGATTCCAGCGGGGATCGATGATGGACAAAGCCTACGATTAGGTGGGAGAGGCGAAAGCGGTGTACGGGGTGGTCCTCCGGGGGACCTTTTAGTCCTAGTACGTGTCAAGTCCCATGAGTTCTTCCGCAGAGAAGGACGGAATGTGATCCTGGAAGCACCGATTTCGTTTGTCCAGGCCAGTTTAGGTGATGAGATTCAAATCCCGACCCTGGAGGGAAATGTCAATTTACGCATCCCAGAGGGAACGCAATCCGGCAGGGTGTTTCGCCTTCGCAATAAGGGCATTAAGGATGTTAGAGGGCCTGGGCGGGGTGACCAACTTGTGAGAATAAAGGTAGTCACGCCAGAGAAGCTGACGGCTCGTCAGAAGGAGCTGCTGCGTGAGTTTGCCAAAGAGGGTGGCGGAGAGCTGCCTGGTGAAAGTAAAGGGTTTTTTGAGCGTGTCAAAGACGCCCTGCGCTAGGAGGTAATCCGCCCATGAGCGATTGGCAGAAGGTAGAGATTAGGATTAATCGTACTGCGGTAGAAGGTGCATATGCAGTCCTAGACAACTGGGACATTACTAGCTTTGCCGAAGAAGACACCGACTTAGTGGATCACGCCCAAGAGATGGGCTGGGGTGACTACTTCCCAGAAGTGATTCATTCGGAACAAGTGACGATCACATGTTTTTTTCCTGAACAGAGGTTTAGTGAAGAGCAGCTTCAAGATCTGAAGCGAGATCTGGAAGGACTGGGAGAGTTTGGTTTTGACCCTGGGCATGTTCTTGTGCAACAGGGCGGTATTCATGAGGCTGACTGGGCCAATGCCTGGAAAGCGTATTATCGGCCCCTTCGTATCGGGCGAGTATGGGTCCAACCCTCCTGGGAGCCTCTGGAGAAAGAGGCCAGCGAAGTGGATCTGGTTGTCCAACTAGATCCTGGAATGGCTTTTGGAACCGGCACCCATCCCACAACAGCGATGTGTGTTCAATTTTTACAAGACTTGAATCTCAAGGATAAGGTGCTGTGGGACGTGGGTACAGGTTCAGGGATCTTGGCCATTGTAGGAGCAAAGCTCGGGGCTATTGTCCAAGCGGTGGACGTTGATTCGGTCGCAGTTAAGGTTGCGAAAGAGAATCGAGATCTAAACAACGTGGATTTTCCGATTCAGCAAGGAACATTGGGAGATCTAGAGGGAACAAGCGACGTGATTGTCGCGAATATTGTGGCCGATGTAATAGGTCCCATGCTTCAGGATATCTACGACGTTTTGGCTCCTGGAGGCTTTTTCATTGCTGCAGGAGTGATTCTAGGGAGGGATCTGGAAATCCGATCTTTAGCCCATGATGCTGGTCTAAGGCTCCTGCGCCGAGTTGAGCAGGGAGAATGGGTGGGATACCTCTTTCAACGAGGTGATTGATCTGGCAAGGTTTTTTTTGCAGCAAGGACAAATCCAAGGTGGGCGGGTAGTGATTACTGGAGACGATGCCCATCATCTCACGAGAGTTCTACGATTGCGGAGCGGGGACGAAATCGAAGGTGTCGATGAGGGTGGTCAGGTCTACCGAATTCGCCTTGAGAGTATCGGCAATGAAGTTCTTGGTCTGGTAGAGGAAACCCTCGATTATCAGCAGGAATCGCCTGTGGAGATCACTCTCTTTCAGGGATTGGCCAAGGGCGATAAGATGGATTTTGTGATCCAGAAGGCTGTGGAGCTGGGAGTAAGAGAGGTTGTACCATTTACATCTCGGTTCACTGTAGTTAAACTGGAAGAGAAAAAGGCCAAGAGTCGACAGGCAAGATGGGAACGCATCGCCCATGAGGCGGCCAAACAAAGCGGCCGTACTCGTTTGCCTGTGATTGGCGACTTGCACGACTTCGCTCAGCTGAGGGCTACTGTCAAGGAGCGTTCCGCTCAAGATGAACTTGTCATACTTGCCTATGAGGGTGAGAAACAGCAAGGGATAGGGAAACTTGAAAAACAGACGTCAGAGGTGTCTGTTATTGTTGGGCCCGAGGGAGGATTTGCTCCAGATGAAGTCGAGGCGCTGGCCTCGGCCGGGGCAAGGGTCTGCACCTTGGGGCCTCGTATCTTGCGAACAGAGACGGCGGGCTTGGTTCTTTTGAGCATTATTGGATACAAGTGGGGAGATTTAGCATGATAGACAACCGAAAGACTCTTGCTGTTGCCACACTAGGCTGTAAAGTAAACCAATATGATACAGATGCAGTTGTAACTCAATTTCTAGATGCTGGCTACAGGATTGTAGATTTTCAAGAGGTGGCTGATGTCTACTTGATTAATACCTGCACTGTAACTAATCTTGGTGATCGAAAGTCACGTCAGATGATTCGGCGCGCCCACAAGAGCAATCCCGAAGCCAAGGTTGTGGTAATGGGCTGTTTGGCCCAGACCACGCCAGAGGATGTAGCAGCTCTCGAGGGAGTGACTCTTGTAGTCGGGACAGATGGGCGTACCGGGATAGTGGAAGAGATCGAGGGCCTTGAACGTTGGGAACAGCGTTCACTCGTTCAGGATATCTTTGATGTCTCAACGTTCGAAGATATGCCTTCTATAGATTTCTCGGGAAGAACTCGCGCCACGTTGAAGATCCAAGATGGCTGCGATCAATTCTGTACCTATTGCAGGGTACCCTATGCGAGGGGACCTTCCCGTAGCCGATCCTCTGCAAGTGTCCTTGAGCAGGTGGAGCAGACGATTGCCTTGGGCTACAAAGAAGTTGTCCTCACAGGCATTCATCTTGGTCTTTATGGGGCGGACTTAGATCCCCCTCTGAGCTTAGGACAGATTAGTGCCTCCATCGCCGATGTGTCTGGACTCTTGCGTCTACGAATCAGTTCGGTGGATCCCCATGAGATCACAGACGAACTGATCAACCTCGTAGCCACACATCCGGTTGTATGTCGCCACATGCACATTCCTCTCCAAAGTGGGAGTGATTCCGTCCTAAGCAGAATGGGGCGCGGTTACTCAAATGCTCAGTTTAGAGCCATTGTCAAAGAACTGAGAACCCGGATTCCAGAGATCGCGATCACAACGGACATTATGGTGGGTTTTCCAGGGGAGACGGAAGAGGATTTTCTTCAAACGATGGAACTTGCACGAGATGTGGCATTTAGCAAGATACACGTCTTCCAATACTCGAAACGTGCTGGTACAATGGCTGCTACATTTCCTGACCAAATTGAGCCAGCGCAGAAGGAAGATCGCAGTAGACGTCTAATACAATTAGGGGAAGCAATGGCAGAACGCTTCCATTGTTCATTTATTGGCAAGAACGTAGATGTTTTGGTCGAACAGAGGCAAGAAAACCAGGCCATCGGGCATACGGATAATTATGTGAAAGTCACCTTTGAGGCGCCGCCTGATGCGGATTTGGTGGGTGAAATCGTCTCTGTTCGTGTACTCGAGGCCTCAGTCGATGGGGTTAGGGGATCTGTCAACGGGTAAGAAGGAGTGAAGTGAAGTGTCCGGTGATTGTATCTTTTGCAAAATCGCAAGTGGCTCACTATCTACCGAATTTCTAGTTGAAACGGATCAACTGGTAGCGTTCAGGGATTTGAACCCTGTAGCACCGACACATATCCTCGTGATACCAAAGCGACATATCGAGAGCTTGGCCCATATTGAAGCGAGCGATGGAGCGTTACTTGGCGAGATCATGCTTGCCATCAAAGAGCTTGCCAAGGAGCAGGGTCTAGAAAAGGGCTTTAGAGTCGTTGCGAACACTGGGCCCGATGGTGGCCAGAGTGTGCATCATCTACACTTTCATCTCATTGGTGGGCGTTCTTTACAATGGCCCCCAGGTTGATTATTGACCATGGGAGCTAAATAGATTATAATAGGTATGATATTATGCAGAAGGCGTATGGGAAGCTGGACGCGGTCAGCATTGGAAGGAGGGATACTGGTGGCAGAAGTTAAAGTAGGTAAAAATGAGTCCCTCGATAATGCGT
>JAAZLY010000086.1 GCA_012799115.1 Bacillota bacterium | reverse complement strand
AGACTTGTGGTACACAAGTGCCATTTACTAATCAAGATTTTTGGTGCTCATGTTTCTATTTTTTTGAGACATTATCGCTTTTACTTGACAGATTCACAGGGTCAGCGGTCTACGCCGAGTGCCTGTTGGGCCCTTCTAGTGGCATCCCTCTTTGCTGCAGCATCACGTTTGTCGTAGAGCTTCTTACCCTTTGCCAGAGCCAACTCCACTTTGCATTTTCCTCGCAAGAAATAGAGGCGGGTGGGTACTAAGGTATAGCCTTCTTCTTTGGTCTTGCCGATTAATCGCCTAATTTCGCGCTTATGTAGCAAAAGTTTCCGCGGCCTAATGGGGTCATGATTGAAGCGGTTACCTTGCTCATAGGGGCTGATATGCATTCCATAGAGGAAGACTTCACCATTTTCCACCCGGGCATAACTATCTCGTAGATTCACTTTGCCAAGCCTGAGGGATTTGACCTCGGTACCCTGAAGAACAATACCAACTTCCATTGTATCCTCAATGAAATAATCATGTCGGGCCCTTCGATTTTCCGTAATCACTTTGATCTGAGACATATCTAACCTCCCCTCTGGATGTATTATACCAGAGTTAGCGCTCCAGCGGAAGATGGGGTACCCAGCTGTTGTCAAGGTCTAGATGGTCGGTGATGGTCAAAACCTGATATTGGCCTAGTTCATGACCTTCCTGAAAAGCATAGTGGACTTCGATAGTATAGGGACCTGGCGGAAAATAACCTCGTACGGGAGGGAATTCACCTCCCTGCACCATATTTGGCGCCCACTTTAGGGCTTTTTGCGGCTCCTCGATGATCGCCAGACGATTGGAGAGGTCTGTATAGTATTGAAATCCGTCGTTATCGTGGAGTACATCTGTGACGACCTCACCGTTGGGGTCGATAATGCTCGCTCGTTCAATGTAGATTGAATCGCCTGTTCCATTCGCAAAGCCTACCATGCCAAAGATTTCGTTCTCCCCTTTATAGAAGATGTGAAAATCCACGAGGAACACTTGGGGCCAAAGACCAGTCTCATACTTAATTGTGGGGTGATTGATTCCCTCCTCAATTTGGATCTCCCTGGTGTACCTAGCATAATCTCCTGCAAAGATTTCAAGGACAAAACGTCCCGGATTGAGGTTGGTGATCCGAAAGGCCCCCGTATTATCTGCTTGTACGAGTTGATCATCGAGAATGACCACTCCAAAGGGAACCGGATCGCCAAAGACATTACGCAGCTGACCCTCGAGGGTGCTGGTTCCCTGGGCCGTTTTTAGGACAGAAACTACTTTGCCTGCGTCGACAATGGGAAGTTCTTCACGAATAATAATGGTGACAACAAGAATATAGGCAAGGAGGAGGTAGGTTCCTAGGAGAACCAATCCAAACTTGCCTAGACGCATCCAAAAACCTGAAACCATAAGAGGATTCCTCCTTTCGAGGGAGAAATGTTGGTAGTAATTGTAGGTGGAGGTAAAACTATGAAGCGTGTTGCCCTAATTCTTTTTTTTCTTGCCTTACTATCAATCTTGTATCCTAGTAACTGCGACGCCGCCTTGAAGCTCTTTGTGGGTGAGAATGAGGTGGCACTTAAGCATCCCCTAGTTATGATTAATGGGAACTTCATGATTCCCGCAGATGTGTTTGAAGCGTACTTTGATGCCCAAGTCAACATAGATGCCTCCTCTGGAAATATCGAGTTGGTGTTCCCTGGTCAGACCATTCTTATGCAATTAGGCGTAGAAAGTGCACTCGTCGATGGTAGACAGTACAAGTTGGATGTCCCTCCCCAGTTGGTGGAGGGCGAGTACGTTGTACCAGTTCGTTTTGTCGCCAATCGACTGGGACTAAGTCTCGTGTTTGATCAGGATATCATGGGTCTACGTTTGGAAACGCCAGGTGAGAAAAAGTCGCCAGTGCGCTCCTTCACCTCAAGCCTCATTCGTGAGCCGAATGAGGCGATTGGGCAGGAACAAGGGGAAGAACCAGACGCTGAGGAAGCGCCGAGGGAACCGATTGTTCTCCATCATCCTGATGAAGAACAGGATTTGCAGGAGATCATTTTTATGGGTGGCCCTAGATCCAGGGTATTTCTCAATCTCCAGTCATATACTGGCTATCAGACTTATTTATTGCAGGAACCGGATCGTTTGGTTGTTGATCTGTTTGGTGTGGGGGGCGACGCGCTTCCCATGGTGGAGACACAGGACCATCCTGTGGTACGTTCGATCCGGAGTAGCCGCTTTGATGAGGACACCATGCGGATTGTCTTTGATCTAAACGGCTCCACAGGCTATCGCGTTCACCCTTGGCCCGAGGGAGGTCTAGAGGTTGAATTCAATTTCCAACTCACGGCTCTGGAGTTGCAGGAGGATGAAGACCAGCTGGAGCTACGCTTCCGGGCGTCAGCAGCACCGATTATCGAGGCAGTGCACCTAGAGGACCCTCTTCGCCTGGTGCTCGACCTCCAAGACACGACATTGATGATTCCGTCCTTTGACAAGCCAATGGGTCAAGGACGCGTTGTACGACTCAGGGCGAGCCAGCACACGCCTTCTGTGACTCGAATTGTCTTGCAGGTGACAGAACCGGTATCACCGCTCCCTGTTGAACAGTTGGAAGATGGTGTATTCGCCCTTCCTCTCTTCTTGGGAACAGTACGTGAGGCCAACGACTATCTAGCCAGTCGACATGGGGGGCCAACAAGTCTCCCTGAGGAAGAAGAGGTGCTCCCAAGTGGTGACTTGTCCGGTTTGACCATCGCTGTGGATCCCGGTCATGGCGGATCGGATCCTGGTGCCATTGGTTATCATGGTACATTTGAAAAGGATGTTAATTTGGCGATTGGATTGTATCTCGGAGAGCTTCTCAGTCAAGCGGGGGCAAGAGTTGTATATACTAGAGAGAACGACACGTATGTTTCTATTTTTGAACGTCCGGCCATTGCTAATCAGGCCAGTGCAGATCTGTATATCTCGGTACATGCCAATGCCCACGTGAATCGGGGAACGGTCAGAGGAACAGAAACTTTGTATAGGGCCAAAGATCCTGCCTCAGAGAGTTTGGCCCGGGCAGTGCAAGATGAGCTGGTCAAAGCGATTACCCTTGTGAATCGAAGAATTTGGGGTAGAGAAGATCTCGCTGTCTTTAATCAGACTAAGATGCCCGCCATCATGGTAGAAGTGGGTTTTATCGATAATGCCGATGAAGAATTACTCTTGCGGGCTGCGGGATTTCAGAAAGTAGCTGCACAGGGCATTTATAATGGAATTCGGCGCTTCTACCTAGAAAACAAACGTTAAGGGGGCGAAGCCATGAGATGGAGGAGAGGCGTAACCACGGCAGTTGTGACCTTAATCTTGCTTTTTGTCGTGCGCACAGTGCTTTACTACTCCAGTGACAATGGTGAGCTTCAAACCGTAACCATCGACATGACCCAGCCGTTTTTCGCGGTATACTTTGGGAGCCCTGATGCGACCACGCTCTTGCCAGAGTTTCATCAGGGCATCGGAACCATCGAAGAGCGTCTTACAATTCTGCTTGAAGGTCCAAGACTAGACGGTCTTGCACCGGTAGTACCTGAGGACACACAACTTCTCGGCTTTAGTCTGGTAGACGATGTGCTTTACCTAAATTTCAGTCACCACCTCGTCACCAACCATCCTGGGGGTAGTTCAGGAGAGCTCATAACGGTGTATGGGATAGTTAATACTGTAATTGGGGCCCGTGGCGTCATGCGGGTACAGATTCTAGTGGACGGCCGGCAAGTTCCTACGCTCGTAGGCCATTTAGACCTATCAGAGCCACTAGAAAAGGATTATGAGCTATTAGGTGGTTCGCAGATATGATGGCGTACAGCCTTTGGAGGAATTGGATTGGTGATAGGTATCTATGATTCTGGTTTGGGAGGTCTATCTGTTTGGCGTGAGCTCCGACAGTATACGCAGGCAAGACTCCTCTATTTTGGCGATACGAAGCATGTGCCATATGGTGAGAAGACTGCCCAAGAGCTTGAGGGTTATTTTTGGGACATCGTAGGTTTTTTTCAAAAACAAGGGTGCGAAGGAGTCGTTGTTGCCTGCAATACATCGAGTGCCTTAGTTTTGCCGCGTGTACGAGAGAAGGCGCCTCTTCCAGTCTTTGGGATTCTAGAGAGTGCAGTGATGGCGACTCTTGCGGTGACAGATGGTCGTGTTGGGCTCTTGGCAACCCAGGGAACAGTGGAGAGTGGTGCATATCAAAATGCCTTCCAGGCGGCGTCACCAGATACCATGCTCTTTGCTAGAAGTGCACCCCGACTCGTCCCCTTAGTGGAACAGGGGCAGATTCGATCGAAGGTTGCAAGGGAGGCCCTTGTTGATTACTTGACTCCTCTCTTGGCGGAAGACATCGATACACTCTTGCTGGGCTGTACGCATTATCCCTTTTTGGAGGATCTGATTAGGGAGGTAGTGGGTGATACGATACGGATCGTTAATCCGGCTCCCACCATGGCCAGGCAGATTGCTGAAGCATTCCCACATGTAACCAAGGGGCCTGGAGCAAGCCAAGGCACACAGTTTTGGGTTAGTGGAAATCCAAAAGCATTTCAAACCACCGCCGAACTCCTGCTTGGAGAGAGTTTGCCTGCGGTGGGCTTTTACACTATGTCAGGAGAGAACATCTAATGCAGAGAGAGTACGTCGAAGACTGGTCTGGCAAACGGGTCGCTGTCATTGGCCTTGGAATCAGTAACGTTGCCCTTATTCGCTTTTTGATAGGGGCTGGCGCTATAGTGAGCGGCCGCGATCGCAAGACAGAAAGTGAACTGGGTGAACGTTTTCAGGATCTGCAGTCTTTGGGCATTGAATTAGTCCTGGGTCCATCATATCTGGAGGATATAACGTCCTTTGATGCGGTGGTAGTGAGTCCAGGCGTTCCCAAGGATCTGCCAGAACTCAAGGAAGCTGCAAACCGCGGACTGGTCACCAGTGAGATCGCCATGGTGTTTCGCTACAGCCAAGGTCCCATTTATGGCATTACTGGAAGTAGCGGTAAGACCACGACCACAAGCCTAGTCGGGGAAATCTTAAAGGAAAGCGGCTTGCAGGCAATTGTGGGCGGGAATATTGGAGTCCCCCTCATCAATCAGATTGGGCAAGTTCGATCAGGCGATCGTGTAGTCTTGGAGCTATCTAGTTTTCAGCTGGAAGGGCTTCGCCAAAGTCCCCATGGGGCAGTGATAACAAACATTACCCAGAACCATCTAGATGTACACCACACGATGGAAAATTACATCTCGGCCAAGCAGAATATTTACCGCCACCAGACGGCCGATGACTTTCTCGTCCTGAACTACGATGATCCGATAACCCGGGCTATGGCCAAGGAGGCTTCTGGCCGTGTCTTCTTTTTTAGTCTGACCACGGAAGTGAACCCCGGTGCCTATGTTGACGGTGATGACTTGGTCTATGCCGAAGGAACGGAGCGGCGTGTTTTCGCTCAGCGTTCGAAGCTATCCCTACCAGGGAAGCATAATGTGGCGAATTACTTGGCAGCGACTTTACTAAGTTACGGTGCAGGAGCGAGCCTAGAGGCAGCATGCCGGGTTGGTCAGAACTTTTCTGGCGTGCCCCATCGCCTTGAATTCGTAGGCGAGATCAAGGGGGTAAGATATTACAATGATTCCATTGCTACAACCCCTGACCGCACCATGGCAGCCCTGGAGTCCTTTGACGCACCCTTAATTCTCATAGCTGGAGGCTCTGACAAACAGCTGTCTTATGAAGAACTGGGAAAGACGGTTGCAGGTAGAGTAAAACGTCTGATTCTCCTAGGAACCACCGCACCGAAAATACGTCAAGCGGTGTTAGCACAAGGAGGCGTCACCATAAACGAAGTCGAAAACCTAGAAGAAGCAGTAGTCCTCGCTTATGATTTAGGAGAATCAGGTGACATCGTCCTTTTATCTCCTGCGAGTGCGAGTTTTGATCAATACGAGAACTTCATGGCCCGGGGAGCGCATTTTCGCAACCTTGTGGCCAGGTTGAGTAAGGAATAAGAAGTAGGAGGAGATCGATATGATTCGTATTACAACCCCACTCGAAGACACCAAGTCTCTACGTGCCGGCCAAGAAGTACGGATTAGCGGAGTGATTTATACTGCGCGGGACGCTGCCCATCAGCGTCTAGTTAAACTCATTGCCGAAGGAAAGCCTCTACCATTTGACCCGAAGGGTGCGATCATCTACTATGTGGGTCCCACACCGCCTAAACCAGGCCAAGCCATTGGCTCGGCGGGGCCGACGACATCGGTCCGGATGGACAGCCTCACGATTCCCCTTTTGCAGCAAGGGGTCAAGGGAATGATCGGTAAAGGTGGGCGCGGAGCCCATGTGATTGAAGCGATGAAGGAACAAGGGGCAGTGTATTTTGCCGCAATTGGAGGGGCAGCTGCTTACATCTCACAAGGTATCAAAGAGGTAGAAGTTGTAGCCTATCCAGATCTGGGTGCAGAGGCTGTGCACCGGATGGTTGTTGAAGATTTCCCGGCTATAGTGGCCATTGACAGCCTCGGTAACAATGTCTACGAGCAAGGTGTAGCCAAGTACCGCAATCTAGGTTCGGAGGTGGCAGAGTAATGGAGTTAATTAGGGCTGATGGACGGGCCCGAGATCAACTTCGTCCTGTGAAGATCACCCGGGATATCAACATGCATGCAGAAGGCTCTGTACTAATTGAAGTGGGAAATACCAGGGTGATTTGCACCGCCACGATAGAAGACAAAGTACCCTTCTTTTTGAGGGGGCAGGGAGAAGGTTGGATTACTGGGGAGTATTCCATGTTGCCCCGTGCCACCGCTGTTCGCAATCAAAGGGAGTCAACACGAGGTCAGGTAGGAGGACGTACCCACGAAATCCAACGCTTAATTGGCCGTTCCCTTCGTTCCGTGGTTGATATGAAGGCCTTGGGCGAACGGACAATTTGGATCGATTGTGATGTCATCCAGGCCGATGGCGGAACTAGAACGGCTTCCATTACAGGTGCCTTCATAGCCTTGGCAGATGCTCTGCGCAAAATCCAGGGACATCCTGGTGTGAAGGAGTATCTAGCAGCCGTCAGTGTTGGGATCGTAGGCGGTGAAGCGGTGCTAGATCTTGACTACGCTGAGGATTTTGCCGCGGAAGTGGATTTTAATGTCGTCATGACCCAAAGTGGTAAGTTGGTTGAAGTGCAAGGCACAGCTGAAGGAGAACCCTTTTCTAGGGCCCAAATGGATCAACTGATGGACTTAGCGGAGAAGGGCATATCGGAGTTGTTCCAGATTCAAAGCAACTTACTGATGGCAGATTTGGCTAAGAAGTTTGGAGGCAAGTAATATGCGCCTGCTTGTGGCCAGTCACAATGAGCATAAGATTCGGGAAATCAAGGAGCTCACTGCACACCTTGATTTGGAGGTTGTTGGTCTATCTGAAGCGGGAGACTATCCCCCTGTCATAGAAGACGGCGATACCTTTCAGGCTAACGCACGCAAGAAGGCTGTAGAGATTGCCAATCTATCTGGGCAACTTGTCCTTGCAGACGACTCTGGACTAGAAGTAGATGTCTTGGAGGGAGCGCCAGGTGTACATTCGGCAAGATTTGCCGGCGAGCCTGCTTCGGACCAGAAGAACAACGCCCTACTCTTGGAGAAGCTGCGTGACTATCCCCTAGAGCAAAGGGGTGCTGCCTTTCGCTGTGTGATGGCCCTGGCGATGCCCTACGGACCTGTTTGGCTTACAGAAGGGGTTTGTCGCGGTGTTATTCTCTACGAGGCAAGGGGAGAAGGCGGCTTCGGCTATGACCCGTTGTTTTATGTACCAGAGTACGAAGAGACCTTTGCGGAGTTGGGTTCTCAGGTGAAGAACCGCATTAGCCATCGGTACTTGGCGATGCAGGAAATGCTAGAAGTGATAGAACGAGTCAAAAAGCCTGAGAAAAGCAGTTGACATGGATTAGTCTTGTGTGGTAAGATTGACATTGTCAGTCGGGGCGTGGCGCAGTTTGGCTAGCGCGCCTGCCTTGGGAGCAGGAGGCCGGAGGTTCAAATCCTCTCGCCCCGACCATTTTT
>JAAZLY010000085.1 GCA_012799115.1 Bacillota bacterium | reverse complement strand
GTTTGCATCAAAGGACTTTTCGTACCCGGGTGTTGAAGGCTTATCGTAGTCAATGTGCCTTTTGTAGGTTGCGGCACGCAGAGCTCTTAGATGCCGCTCACATCATTCCAGATAATCATCCCCAGGGCGAGCCTGTAGTCAGTAATGGGCTATCCCTCTGCAAAATCCATCATGCCGCCTATGATCGACATTTCATTGGCGTCACTCCTGACTATCAGATCGTAGTGAGGGGGGACTTACTTGAAGAGATCGATGGTCCCATGCTCCGTCACGGAATTCAAGAGATCCACAAGAAGCAGCTGATCTTGCCCACAAAACAAGTAGAACAGCCTGATCGAGATCGTCTAGCTCTACGCTACGAACAGTTCTTGAAGGTCATCTAGCAGTATCTGCATTGTACAGTGATCTTGCTCGACTTTCAGAAGGGGTACAACTCTCCAAAGGCGAAGAGAAGATGGACTGAACAAAAGGAGCGAGGCAATGGAAATCAGGAAGGATAATATCGTAGATAATTTTCATGGAACACTCGTAGCTGATCCCTATCGCTGGCTGGAGGGAACCGATCCAGAGGTAGAGCGCTGGGTAGATCGTCAACATGAGCGGTTGGAGCAATTCTTCGTAGAATCGGATCATCGCTCCGAGCTCAAGGAACGTCTGACCGAACTCTGGGATTACCCTCGGATGTATACTCCCCGCAAGATAGGCCCTTGGTACTTTTATAAAAAGAATAGTGGTCTGCAAAACCAACCAGTCCTCTATCGTCAGAGGGGTCTGGAAGGAGCTCCTGAGGAGGTCCTAGATCCTAATCTTTGGAGCTCTGATGGGACGATTGCCCTGAGTAATTATAGTGTTGCTGACGGGGCAAGATATCTAGCGTATACTGTGTCGGAGAGTGGTAGTGATCGACAGGAAATACGCATTTATGACTTGGAGAAAAAGGAAGACCTTAACGAGGTCATCAAGTGGTGTAGATTCACCAATATGGCTTGGCTGAACGATGAGGGCTTTTACTATCGCCGCTATCCCGAACCAGGCACGGTGGCACCAGAGGATGAAGTGAATTATAGCCAGGTCTACTGGCACAAACTAGGTACATCGCAAGAGGCCGATCGCTTGGTTTTTGACCTACCAGAAGAGAAAGAACTTGGCTTCTATCCCTTCCTAACTTCAGACCAGTCATATCTTTTGATCCATGTTACTTGTGGTACGGAGCCCCGTAATGGTCTTTACTACAAGAAAATTGGGGCAGGGGAACCTGTCGTCCGTCTCCTTGAACCTGGCGAGGCGAGCTACGAGTTTCTCGGTAGTGAAGGCTCGATTTTCTACTTTTTCACAGACTTTGCAGCTCCCAGGGGACGAATCATCGCCATTGATGTTGACAACCCAGGTAGAGAGAACTGGAAGGAGATCATTGCGGAGCAAGACGAAGTCATCTCCCGCGGTCGCTATGTCGACGGACAGTTTGTCCTCTCTTTGATGCACAATGCCCATTCCGTCCTGCGCATTTATGGGCAAGACGGTAAGCTTCAGACAGAAGTTCCGCTACCCACCATGGGTTTTATCGAGGATATGTCTGGAAGGCAGGAACAGACTGAGTTTTTCATTAGCTTTGCTTCCTTCTTGTATCCAGCAGTCATTTTCCGTTATGACATGGAGACGGGGAGTCTGACTACCTTTGGAGAACAAGAACTGAAATTCGATCCGAGCAAATACGAGACATCCCAGGTCTTTTATCCGTCCAAGGACGGAACACAGGTATCGATGTATCTGGTGCACCGCAAAGGTCTCATCCTCGACGGCAACAATCCTTGTCTGCTCTATGGATATGGTGGCTTCAACATTGCTGTCACTCCATCATTTTCTGCATCTCGCATCTTATGGCTCGAGCTTGGTGGTGTCTACGCCGTGGCGAACCTACGGGGTGGAAGCGAGTACGGAGACACTTGGCACCGGGATGGCATGCTTGAGAAGAAGCAAAACGTCTTTGATGACTTTATCGCAGCTGCAGAGTGGCTGATCGCTAACAATTACACTCGGCGCGAGAAACTGGCCATTGAAGGGCGGAGTAATGGTGGTTTACTAGTCTCTGCTTGCATGACGCAAAGGCCCGATCTCTATGGTGCGGTTCTTTGCATTGTCCCTGTCACCGATATGCTCCGGTATCACAAGTTCACGGTAGGTCGTTACTGGATTCCAGAATACGGCGATCCAGAGGATCCCGATCACTTTGAGTTCATGTATCGCTATTCGCCACTGCACAATGTCAAACCGGCTGACTATCCAGCAACCCTTGTGGTTACAGCCTATGGAGATGATCGGGTTGTTCCAGGGCACGCTTTTAAGTTCACAGCCACACTGCAGGAGGCGCAACAGGGAAGCGCGCCCGTCTTGTTGCGCGTGGACAGCAAATCTGGTCACGGTCATGGCAAACCAATCGCAAAGATTATCGCGGAGCATGCCGACATTTATGGGTTTTTGCGTAAAGTATTTAATATTTAGCTACAGAGGCTAACTTTCGGTTAACTCTCTGGGGGGTTGAAGGAAAATCGTCCCAGAATACGAAAAGAGTGTAGCTGAAAACCGTTGTTGAGTAAATAGAGTGGAGGTTGAGTATATGAATTTTGGTGTTTTGACAGGTGGAGGAGACTCTGCGGGCATTAACGATTTCCTATACTTCCTGGCACAACGCTTGGAGCGTGAAGGGCATACTCTGACAGGCTTCCGCAGTAGCTGGCTTGGTATGGTGAATAATGATGCCATCAGCCTAAACAAGGCCATGCTTGAGCCACATCGCCACACACCTAGTACCATGCTAGGTAGCGAGCGCAAGAATCCTATCAAAGACGGACAGATGGACTTAGTGTTAGCCAACTTGGAGGCCCGTAAGATCGACGCCATGATCTGTATGGGTGGCGACGATACACTTGGAGTAGCCGCTCACTTAGCTGAACTGGGCTTCAACGTGGTAGGCGCACCTCAAACCATTGACGATGACTTGCGTTTCACAGACCACACCCTCGGCTATGAGACAGCTGTGCGGCAAGCATCCAATTACATTAACAGCATGATCAACAGTAATGTTGGTCATGACAAGGACATGATTGTCGAAGTTATGGGTCGCGATGCTGGTTGGTTAGCCTTAGGTACGGCTATGAACACACCAGCCTGTGCTTGTATGTGTCCTGAAGGTCCAATGGAGTTAGAAGAAATGATTGAGGCCATGACCGCTTACAAGAAACGCACTGGACGCGCAGGTCTAGCCATCGTTTCTGAAGGAGTAGAACTCAAGAATGTAGATCGCGGAGAGCTTCGGAAGGATGCCTTCGGTAATGTTTATACTGCTGGCGTAAGCCACATTGTGGGAGAGAAGTACGAGGCTGCGACAGGCCGTAAGCCCCGTGTGCAAGTCATGGGATACCTTCTCAGAGGCGGCATTCCTTCTCCTTATGATGTAGACCTAGCCTTAAGCTATGCCAACCTAGCCGTTGATTTGGCCCTTGCTGGCAAGACAGGGTATATGGTAACGAGGTATGAAGGCCGTGATCAAGCCATTCCCCTCAAAGATGTAGTGGGCGGTAAGAAATATCTTGATCCTGCTTTCCTTCAGCAGCAGTTAGGAAGAATCTTGGCCTAAGAGAGGCCGGTCCAAGATAACAGATAAAGTGGTGGGTAGCAGAGGTTTGCTCCCACCACTTTCGCATTGAAAGGAGGTTATGTATGGAACGCTTCTTCTTTTGTTATGCAAAGTGCAGTACGTGCCGCAAAGCTAAGGATTACCTCGATCAGCGGGGCATTACCTACACCTATCGGGAAATTACCGAGGAAACACCGACAGTAGCTGAACTAACAGAGTGGGTGGCCAGGGGCCGGTATCCCTTGAAATCCTTCTTCAATACGAGTGGACTGCGGTATCGGTCTTTAGGGCTCAAGGATCGGTTGACCAGCCTTTCGCAGGAGGAACAGATCCAGATGTTGGCAGCCGATGGTATGCTCATCAAGCGTCCGATCTTAGTGGACCCCGAGATACTGTTAGTCGGCTTCAAAGAAAAGGAGTGGGAAGAGCTCTTGCCCTAACTCTGACCTTTCTATGAACGCACCTGTCCTTGGAGCCAGCGAAGAATGTCCTGCATCACTTCGTCTCGATTCGTTTCGTTGAGAAGCTCATGTCTGGCTCCTGGATAGAGTCTCATCTCAATCTTTGCTAGGCCATGTTTTCTCAGCTGACCAACAAACTCAGCTACGCCGCGACCATGGAGCCCGACAGGGTCTTGATCTCCGCTCACAACCAAAATGGGCAGATCTTTAGGCATCTGATCAATTAGGGCGGGCTTGTGAATTTGCTCCAAACCTGTAAATAGATCAAAGAACAAGCCACAACTGCAGACAAAGCCGCAGAAGGGATCGCTGATGTACTTATCTACCTCCTCTGGATCTCGGGTCAGCCAGTCAAAGGGTGTCCTGGCATCCTTGATGCTCCGACTATACGCTCCAAAGGCCATGCCATCGAGTATCTTGCTGGGTTTGGTTGGATCTGCTCGCATTTGCAGTCGGGCTATGAGTTTCGCGACTTTGCCAGCAAAACCCGGATTACCACCTGATCCCATGAGGATGGCCCCATGAATTGTTCCTCCATAGAGTTGGAGATAGCGCCTGGTCAGAAAGGAGCCTAGACTGTGTCCCATTAGGATTCTAGGGAGGTTAGAGAATTCTTTTTGAACCCACTGATTAATGTTGGCGAGATCTTGAACCACACGGTCAAAACCGTCCTGGTCAGCAAAATAGCCCATGAGACCTGAATTTTCACCAGTCTTGCCATGACCTCGGTGATCGCCTGCTACTACAATAAATCCATGATCATTACAAAATCGGGCAAAGGCCTCATAACGTGCCGTGTGCTCAGCCATGCCATGGGCTAGCTGCAAGACACCTTGTGGGTCATTCACCTCAGCCCACGTCCGCAGGAAAATTTCTGCTCCGTCATCCATGTTCAGAAAGAACGTTTCTGTGTGCATGCCCATCCCCCTCTTATGTTTCTTCTTTGGGAACCTTCCCGACTTGTTGGCATTATCCTCCAAATTTTCCTTACTTAGGATATTTTTGCGGATAATCGAAGGATTTCCCCTTTTTGTGCCGAAGGAACTTCCTCTAGAAATAGATATATATCTAGGGAGTTAAGAAATTATTATGAGGTGATCAGATGCTCAATCGGCTGAGAATTTACGATGGCCATACGTCTGCAAGAACTGGTAGAACAGTTCAAGGTCTGATCGAGTATAGTTAGATGACGGGGAAAAGGACGCTAAGCGAAATGGCTTAGCGTCCTTCCTAAGTTCAAGTACAAGCAGTTCTAAACGAGATTGCAGGCTTCCACTGGCATCCAATGTGGATCCTTACCATCCCATTTTACATTGCAGCCGATGGGATTGGTGAGGGGAGTTGTAATGGCCTTGCCTGCTAGTAGCTCCTCAAGAGCATTCTCTAGGTCGAAACTGGTAATCTGCTCCGGTTCCCGGGGATTATCCACAGCCCGGCCGGTGTAGACGAGTTCACGCTTTTCGTCAAAGACGTAGAAATGGGGTGTACGTAAGGCCCCGTACGATTTCGCCACCTCTTGTGTGGCATCGTGGAGATAGATCCAGGGAAACTTATGTTGATCCATCCGTTTGATCATATTTTCGTAGGAGTCCTCTTCGTAGGTGTTGGGACTATTGGCGTTAATCCCCACAAAATCGACACCCTGCTTTTGGAATTTCTCTACCGTCTTACGGGTCAGTTCATCCGAGTTCATGACATAGGGACAGTGGTTACAGGTGAAAAAGACCACCAGATAGGGACTTGTAAAGTCCTGTAGACTGTAATGTTTACCGTCGGTGGCAAGCAAAGAAAAGTCTGGAGCTTTGCTCCCAAGCGTTAGTGTAAACGACATAATCTCAACCTCCTTTCCCTCTGGTTCCATGAAGAGGAAGGATTTCCTGCTACTGGATAGCGCATAATTTCGGAAGGTTAACGCTCGCCAATGCAGAAGTTGTGAAAGGAATGTTTCTGTTGTGGAGGTAGTTTATGAGCAAGTACAAACTCATTGCACTAGATATGGATGGCACACTGCTAAATAAGGGACAGGAGATATCGGAGCAGAACCTGCACTGGATCAGAAAGGCAGAGGAAGCAGGATTAATCGTATCCTTTGCCACTGGCAGGGGGCGTGCCTCCTCAGAGCCTTATTGGGGAGTGGTTTCCCCAGAGGCACCCATGATACTATCCAATGGTGCAGAAATCTGGAAGAACCACGATGAACTCCTAGCTAGATATACATTGCCCGCGGACCAGGTTCCGAGGCTGATCAACTTGGCCAAGGAACATGGAACCAAGTACTGGACGCTCGGAAGCTGCTCTGATGACCCGAGTAAAGTAGGAGACCAGTGTTTGAAGGTGGGGATGTACCACCAGGATGTGCTTGTCATTCAAGAACTCCGAGCCCTCGTGAGGAGCTGGGATAGTGTAGAAGTATCGGCTTCGGCACCGAATAACATGGAGATGAACCGCAAGGGAGTCACCAAGGCCGCTGGACTGGCCCAAATAACAGAGCTTTTGGGGATTAAACCCAGCGAGGTTGTGGCCGTTGGTGACAGCCTGAATGATCTAGCCATGATCAAATGGGCAGGTCTGGGCGTGGCCATGGGCAATGCTGAAGATCCTGTTAAGGCCGCTGCAGACTTGGTGACAGCCAGCAACGAAGAGGACGGGGTAGCCCAGGTCATCCAACTAGTCCTCAAAGAGGTGTGCTAGGTGTCCATACCCTTCCTTTTCTAATTCATCCTTGGGGATAAAACGCAGGGCAGCACTATTGATGCAATATCGCAGGCCACCTTTATCCTTCGGACCATCAGTAAAGACATGCCCGAGGTGGGAATCCCCTTCTCTACTCCGTACTTCGGTACGGATCATCCCATGGGATGCGTCCTTTTCATAGGCCACTACATCCTGGTTGATCGGTTCGGTGAAACTTGGCCAACCGCAGCCCGCATCATACTGGTCTTTCGAAGAGAAAAGCGGTTCCCCAGACACCACATCAACGTAGATTCCTGGCCTCGTGTTATTCCAATATGCATTCTGAAAGGGCGGTTCTGTTCCGTTTTCCTGTGTAACCCGGAATTGAATCTCTGTGAGTTGTTTGCGCAATTCATCCCGTGAAGGTTTTTGTTTCACGACTATCACCCCTAACTTAGTGTATGTCCTTGCTTCATGTCATATGAATGGGGGGCTTCTCCACTATTTTACCATATATGGAAAAGGAGTAGTTGCATGAAGATTACCATGGCGGAGTTGGCCCGAAAGTGTGGCTACTCCAAAGCAACAGTATCCCGGGCACTGGCGGATGATCCCAGGGTCAAGCCAGAGACCAAGGAACTGATTATGGCGATGGCGGAAGAGTACAATTACCAACCCCATGCGGTGGCGAGTAATTTGGCGAGACGGAGAACCAAAACCATTGGACTTTTGTTTCCCCGGGCGCCCCGTACCATTGCGGACCCATATTTTCTGGAGTACTTACATGGGGTGAGTGAAACCCTTTTTGAACACGGCTTTAGTCTTCTGATTCCCCAGGCCAAGAGGAAAAGGGGAACAGAAACCATTGCACAGCTTGTGGCCCATAGCAGAGTAGATGGAATCATCCTTACCGAACCCCTCTTAGAAGACCAACGCATTGAGTTACTGCGAGAATCTGGCGTCCCCTTTGTTTTTCTGGGCAGTACCATTGACCCCGAAGTTTCCTGGGTCGACGGTGACAATCGGGGGGGAGCCTTTGAGGCCATACGGCTCCTCGGTTCTTTGGGTCACAGGCGTATCGCCGTTATCACAGGCGATCCCGGTTTAGTATCGACCGAGAAGAGACTTAAAGGCTACTATGATGGCCTTGCAGCATTAGACATAGAACCCCGGTCTGATTGGGTCTGGCCAGGAGACTTCACCCGCCAGGGAGGTTATGAGGCAGTTAAGAGCCATCTCCCTCAGATCAGAGAGGGAGGAGTCACTGCCATATTTGCCTGCAATGATTTGATGGCCATTGGAGGCATTCAGGCCCTGACCGAAGCTGGGATCTCCATTCCTGAAGAGATCTCCATTATGGGTTTTGATGGCATTGAGGTGGGACAATTCCTTTCTCCACCCTTAACAACAGTACAGCAACCGGTGTTTCGCCTCGGTCAAGAAGTGGCGAGGGTCTTACTAGCTCAGATCGAAGATGGGGATCAGCCAGTGCAGATTACCCTTCCCGTGCAGATGATCAACGAAGGAAATACGATTGGTCCAATTTCTGCAGGAAAATAGTGCCGCTGACAGTAAGAAAAAGGAACTCTTTCACGAATGGTCTAATGTAATGGAAAGAGGGAACAATTGGAGGGATTGACATGCGTAAGGCTATACGGTTTGTCCTCTTGTTGGTGGTAGCGGGTTTACTCGTGGGTTGTCAAGGGAGGGTTTTCCTCAATTTGGATGTGCCCATCGTCGTAGAACCTGCACGGCCACCCTATCGGGGCGAGACATGGGGTTACCTCTCGTATAATCCCCGAGACCACCACATTGTCTACACGATTGGACGAAACAATGATCGGCGTTACGAGCCTTTGCGGGATGCCAAGGTTACAATTATTGGAACTGGCATGAGTGTGTACACAGATCGTGACGGCTATTTCTATTTGGCAGGGGTGCCCCATGGCAGATTGACCCTATTGGTTCAACATAGGCGGGTGGGCCCAAGTAACGGGGTGTACATCAATACCGCTTCCAGATGAGAGTATAACATCGCAAGAAAGTAGGCCGTTGCAATTGCAACGGCCTACTTGTCTAGCCAGGCCCACTTCCCTGCTGCCTCATGAGCCTCTCAGCCCGCTCAATGGCAGCTCTTACTAGGGAACCGGCCTCTCGGGTGGTGATGTTTCCCCAATCCCCGTCTTTCACTTTGTGGGAAAAACCGAGTTCATCGGCGAGTTCGTATTTCAGTCTCTCAGACATGACACCTCGACGACGCTTCATTTGGCCATCACTCCCAAGCCTAGTTTGCCCTGACCGGTGGTGAATATGCAATGCCCAGAAGGAACAGGACTCCAAGTGGGGAAGTAAGGAAGAGTGGTCCCGCGGATCATCTGCGTCCACTAAAATGGGTAAGAGAAGGAACGATGGAATGTCACAAGTTGAAGAAGCTCATGAACAGATCACTGAGGAAAAGGTGCATCATCGCCTAGCCTTAGATCTGGTGGAACCTGGTAGAGATGATATGTCCGAAGGCAGGGTCAACAGACACTTACCTGAAGGTATCACCTCTCGTTTACTTTACTCTGATGTGGTACGTCTAGCCTGGCCGTCTCTTCTAGAACTGACCTTGACTCAGCTGACGTCGATGGCGGATCTGATGATGGTGGGGGGCTTGGGGGCTTGGGCCATTACGGCTGTCGGTCTCACGACACAGCCGAAATTTCTCTTGATGACGATGTTTATTGCGATGAACGTAGGTGCCACAGCCATGGTTGCCCGCTACCGGGGGGCTGGGGAACCCAAGAAGGCCAACGAAATTTTGCGTCAGGCGTTATTCCTAACCTTTGGTCTTTCACTCATTGCTTCTATACTTGGCTATGTTTTCTCTGAGACGATGGTGCGTTTTATGGGAGCAGCCGATCCAGAGACCTTAGCTGGTGGCACGATCTATCTCAAGATTCAGATGATTGGTCTGGTTCCCTTAGCTTTGACCTCCACATTCACAGCGACGTTGAGGGGTGTTGGTCATACTAGGGTTGCTATGTACTATAATCTTACAGCTAATCTAGTCAACGTCGTTCTCAACTACGTACTGATCAATGGGCACTTTGGTTTTCCCCGCTTAGAGGTTGTTGGTGCCTCCTTAGCGACTATTATTGGACAAGTGGTAGCCTTTATCATGGCACTTGGAGTGGTTCTGAAGGGAGATCATTACCTGCATCTTCGCTTCTCGGAAGGGTTTAAGATTCACAAGCAACACATGCGCAATATTATCCAGATCGGTATTCCTTCCATGTTCGAGCAACTCGCCATGCGTGCGGGTATGATTGTGTATGCAAGAACAGTGGCAAGCTTAGGGACTGTGGTCTACGCAACCCATCAAGTTGCCATGAACATTCAAGCGATGTCCTTTATGACCGGACAAGCCTTTGCCGTCTCTGCGACCTCACTGGTGGGTCAGAGCCTAGGTAAGAAGCGTCCTGACATGGCCCAAAGCTATAGTAACCATACCAGACGCGTGGGCATGATCATTTCTTTGGTGTTAGCGGCCGTTTTCTTCTTCTTTGGCCGTGAAGTAGTCAGTCTCTATACGGATGATCCAGCCATTATTGAGCAAGGGGCACGGATTCTAAAGCTCGTGGCTTTTGTTCAGCCTTTCCAATCCTCCCAGTTTATTCTAGCTGGGGCACTTCGAGGCGCCGGGGATACCCGGGCCACAATGGCCATCACCTTTATGACTGTGATGCTTGTACGTCCGATTCTCGCAATTGTGCTTATCAACAGCTTCAACTGGGGTTTAGATGGTGCGTGGATCGCCTTGGTGACCGATCAACTCTTACGAAGCGGTTTAGTGCTCCTACGCTACAATTCGGGTAAATGGAAAAAGGTTAGGATAAAGTGAGAAGGGGAGAGTGAACGATGCAGGGTAGAGGTTGGCGATTACGTTTTCCTATTATGGTTCTCTTTGTGGTCCTTGTCCTTGCCATCCGTTGGTTTGGGCCAGCTTCTGACATCCCAGATGTGGAAGATGTCAGTGAGGTGACCGAACCTGCTAGCAAGGATGTCCGTATCTATCTTCCTCCTTTGACCAATCTAATTTACACCTACTTGGGCGAAGGGATGGAGTTTGCCAGTTTTACCCGGACGATTACCTTTGCCACTACTGCGGCCCTGCAAATGGAGGACAGTTCAGGGACGAACTTGGCTCAAGTGGTGGAACTAAGTCCAGAAGAACTCCGCATCATCTGGGCTGAGGAGGAGTTCTACGAAGAAGCGAGCCTCCTCGATGAAGAAATTCGTCAGGAGCGTAGTCTTGGCCGCAAGCGGGATTTAGTTCTCCTCAAGGCACCCGTCCTCCAGGGTCAAAGCTGGAGCGACGAGGCTTTTCACAGGGAGATTATTGCCACCGATGAGACCATCACCGTTCCCCTTGGTACCTTTTATGAGGTCGTGGCCGTCAAGAGCCGCAGTGTTGAAACAGAGAGCTTTGTCACCTACGAGTATTACGCCAAGAATGTGGGTTTGATTAAGCGAGTCAGCGTCTCTGAAGAGGGCGAGGCCTACGCAGTGGTATCGTCTTTGAGTCGTCTCTCGAGTCCGCCGTCGCTCTTCTAGAAAAGGAGGTCCTGGACTTGGAAACCGTCAGCATCGGAATCGACGTAGGGGGCACCAATACGGATGCCGCCCTTGTTTGCGGTGCAGGAGTTTTGGCCTTGGTGAAGGTTCCCACGAACCAAGCTGATCTTCTCCAGAGCACGAGGGAGGCTTTGATGAAGATTCTCCAGCACTACAACGGGACCGATCCTGTCCGTCTGCATCTTTCCACTACCCTGCAGACCAATACGATTGTGGAGGGCAGGGGTGCCAAGACGAAGGCTATCGTGATACCAGGTCCAGGAGTGCATTTGGCTAGCCTGAACTTACCCTTTCCCTTGCTGGAACTAACCGGCTATGTAGATCATCGGGGCCGAGAAGTCCGTCCCTTAGATATAGATCAAGTTAGGCGGATCCAAGAGAGCTTGGATAACGAAGAAATAGAGGCCTTGGCGGTGGTGGGGAAGTTCTCCCAGCGCAATCCTTGTCAAGAAGAGTTGATCGCTAGGGAGCTTTCAGCCTGGTACAAAGGTCACGTCAGTCTGGGTCATCGCCTTTCTGGTCGGGCGAATTTCCCAAGGCGGATTGTGACCACCTGCCTCAACGCCAGTATCGCACAAAAGCAGCGTGATTTTCTCCAGATCTTGCGTGGGGCCAAGGAGGACTTGGTCGCTGATATCCAGATCCTCAAGGCAGACGGAGGTACGATGACCCTTGAAGAATCAGCCCAGAGGCCCATTGAATCAATCCTTTCTGGACCTGCTGCCAGCATCATGGGGGTAAAGGCCTTAAGTCGCTGTCAAGCCAAGAACTTCCTGATCATTGATATCGGGGGGACAACGACGGACTTGGCTGCTGTAGTAAATGGTGAGGTGCTTTTTGAGAGAGACGGCGCCATCATTGGGGGACACAAAACGTTGGTACCAGCTGTCTTAGCCCGCTCCTTTGGTCTAGGCGGTGATAGTGAGTTAAACTACCATCCAGGCCAAGGAATCCAGATTGGACCGAGGCGGGCAGGGACCCCAGTTTGTCTAGGGGGCAGTGCGTTAACTCCCACAGACGCAGCGGTTGCCAAAGGCTTGGTGGAACTCGGTTCGAAGGATCGAGCAAGAAGTGCCTGGGACGTTTGGGCTCGGCAACTTGGCCTTCAAGCCGAAGAACTGGTTGAAGAAGTGCTAAGGGCCTTCACCAGACAGTTGATGGCGGCGGTCGATGCGTTTTATCGGGAACTTGAAGGGATGCCCCTTTATACGGTGGAGGAAGTGCTACATCCCCCGAGATTGAAGCCAGATGCTGTTGTGGGTTTAGGGGCTCCAGCTGAAGTTTTCATTCCCCCCTTAGCCAAGGCTTTGGACTTGCCTTGGGAGATTCTTCCCTTTAGCGCAGGGGCGAATGCCATCGGGGCAGCAGCAGCTCGAAGCACGGTGGGTCTAACCCTCCACGCCGACACCGAACTTGGCACAATCACCATTCCAGAAATGGGTTATCAAGGCGAAATCCGGAGACCCCTCTTTTTTGATCTAGAGAAGGCACGAAAACTCGGGGAAGAAAAGACCCGGGAATATGCTAAGTCCCTTG
>JAAZLY010000009.1 GCA_012799115.1 Bacillota bacterium | reverse complement strand
CCAGGGCGAGTACAGTACGTTTGCTCGGCAAGTAGCCTTTGTTACTCCGAATCTTGGAAAAAAGCCTGCGATCCAAGTTAGCCTTCTTGTACACGTCCACGTCACTCTTACCCTTTGCATCAATCAGGCGCAATAGGGTCACGGAGAAAGGTTCATCTAAATTACCAACCAAATCCTCTAGAGTTGGTGGAGCCTTCGGCTCTGCCAGGGTCGCGGAGTAGAGAGCTTGACTCTCCATGGCCCGGTAATGATTCTTCCTACGCCGCCTCTCCAAGTCCTCATCTACATAATTGGCACCTAGGTAGTCGGCCACTTCACCTAGGAGCTCTTCACCTACCGCAAATGCCTTTCTATCGAAGACCACCAGGTAAACCTGGATCTCATGATCATCCAAGAAGTCTTCGATCGTACGCAGGGCTACCTTCAGAGCCTTGTCCTTTGGATATCCGTAGAGGCCACTGGAGATTAAAGGAAAGGCAATGCTTTCACAGTCATTCTCCACCGCCAGCTTAAGACTATTTGCATAACAAGCGCTCAGTTTCTCCTCCTCGCCCTTCGTACCATCATGATACACTGGTCCTGCAGTGTGGATCACAAATCGTGCGGGCAGGTTGAACCCTGGTGTCAGTACCGCTTCACCCACTTCAATGGGAGCAAGCCTTTGGCAGGCATCGACAAGTTCCCCCGCTCCAGCAGCTTGAAAAATCGCGCCACAGACCCCCCCACCTTGCTGCAAATCGCAATTGGCGGCGTTAACAATCGCATCCACATCCATCTTGGTTATATCTTGTCGAACAATGGATAAAGGCATAGACCCACCTCCCCATCTGACTTTACTCCTGTATTCAACCTCAACCACCCAGTACCTTCCAAGTCAGAACAGAACTTACCATCCTCCCCCGCAAGGAAGTTGACAGCTGTAGCTAGAAGGAAATTCAAATAACGAGAGAAATGGGATGGTTATGAAAAAACTTCTTCTAACTGGGATTGTTGTGGTGCAAGTCCTCACTTTGACGGGATGCGCTGTGCAGGGAGACGGACTGACTCTCACCATAGAGCGCCAAGGACAAGGTAGGGTAGAACCTGGGGCCACCAAGGGTATTGCCAGAGGTACCATTGTTCACCTGGAGGCAGAACCAGCAGTAGGCTGGAGTTTTTCAAACTGGGAGGGCTTCGTTTCGGATCCCACCTCACCTGAAACCACAATCCTCATGGATCGACCACAGACGGTGAAGGCTATCTTTCTCCCGAAGGAAGAGCTAGAGATCCCTTCTGCTCCAGGAGGCTTGATGAACTGGAGAGCGGATGGCTCCCAGATAGCATACAGAACGAATGGTGAGGCAGATATTGAGTACATCATGATCCACGCCATCAGCGACGCTGCGGCTAATCCAAGGAATCCCTATGATGTGAGCAGAATACGAAGCATCTTCGATGAGTATGGGGTTGAAGCCCATTATCTCATTGACAGGGAGGGTACCATCTACCAATTTGTCCAGGACGGCAGAATTGCACGTCATGCAGGGGCCGGAACCTGGAACAATGAACCTAGGCTGACGAATGCCATGAACCGATATTCGGTTGGCATTGAACTTATGGGAGTCGGAACGAGGGAAGAAATGAAAGATGTGATTGGCCCCTTGGCAAACACCCTTGTGAAGTCGGCTGACCGAGGATATACCGAAGCGCAGTACTTAGCCCTAGACTTGTTGCTTCATCATCTCCAAGCACTCTACCAGATCCCCGCAGAGAAGATCATCAGTCACCAAGCGTATGACCCGGGGCGCAAGTGGGATCCAGGCGAACTCTTTGATTGGACTAGAATCCACAACTAAGATGAGGGAAAAAAGCCCTTGCATCGTACAATCGCAAGAGCTTTTTTCTCTAGAGGTTGGGGTTATCTGCTATGGACCTTACTTTAGGAAGGCCTCCAGCATCCAGATGGTTTTCTCATATTCTGATAGGCTACCGATCATTAGATCAGCACTGACTTCATCATTGGCTTCTTGTGCCGCAGCGATACCCGCCCGCAATCCAGTTACCAACTGACTGAAGTCTGCAAGCAGACTTGTGGCAATCTCTTTACTATCGATACCGACACTGTCTGCTTCCTTAAGTTTGGCTTTCTTTAGATAGGCCGCAAGGGACGCAGATGGGCTATGTCCAATCATCAAGATGCGTTCGGCCACGGCATCAATCTCTTCCGCCACGCCATCATAGAGTCCTTCAAGCTTCTCATGGAGCGTAAAGAAACCTGGTCCCTGCACAAACCAGTGATAGTTGTGGAGTTTTGTATACAGAACATGAAGATCGGCAAGATGTTGATCGAGATGCTCTGCTACCTTCTTTGTTGCTTCTTTCGTCAAACCAATTTTGCTCATGACACGTCCTCCTTGTAAGCTGTATATTTTAGGATTTCTCCTATTTGTCACGCACACTAATGATAATCCTTATTATTAATATTGTCAAGGTCGAAAATGGATTTCTTCTCTTTCACACCCCCCTCACTCTACAGACTACCCCAACAGGGCAGCTCACATACGGGTAATGTGAGCCGTTCTGCTACACATTTGTATAATAGAAGAGTGAGGTTTCACCAGTAAGAGAAAAGTCTTATGGGGCTGTTGCCGTAGATTTAGCAATGAGAAGCGTACCAACCAGCAAGAACAGAAGGGCTAGTAAGGAAGTAACAACCCTAGTCCGCTTCGTAACACCCCTTTGGTGCTCCCCTTCCGTATTACGAAGGAGTCGACTGCCCTGTACAAAGAGAAACGGGGCCACCGAGGCGAGGACGAGGGCAGAACCAACCGCGCTCAAAGGGATATAGGCAGGTCCTCCATCCGTACCATCCATAAAGGCAAGAGAGGCCGTCACCGCGTTATTCAGCACATGAAGGAGAATCGGAAGGACTAAGTTATTCGTTTTGAGCATGACGTAGGTCAAGGAACCGCCCAGAAGAGCGGTGCCCACGAAGCGGTAGAGATCAAGATGGAAGAAACCAAAGATTAGGGCCATGACCAAGATGGTGAGCCACTTAGACTTACCCTGCAAGGTGTATAGGATCAGCCCCCGATGCAGAACCTCCTCGCAAAGGCCGGGCAAAACTGCAACAACCAGAAGTGCCAAAGGTCTTGGCACACTCGTGAAAAAGCCAGTGAGTGCCGTGCTCACCTCCCCCATTCCCCCGGGAAAGAAATAGAAGAGAATCATCGTCGTCACATAGACCGCAAGATAGCTGGCAAACCAGAAGACCACGACTCCCCAAACCTGCCGAAACGTAGGAATGTCTAAGGGAAAGACCTCTTTCCAATCCCACCTAAACCTATGTACAGAAAAGATGGCAATCGCGAGTAACATCAGTTCCGTCAGGGCTAACCCCAGCATGCCCCAGGCATCTTGCATGGGCGCCCCCAAGACCATGAGTGCTACCACCGAAAGGACAAAGACTAGAACTCCCCGCAAAACCCTTAATTCCGACCCTGTGCGAAACATCCTGTAGACCCCCTTCCTTCTAATCTATGCATTTTTGTCATTTTCTTCAAAGCAGAGGCGAGTCCTCCGCTTGCACCTGGGGATCAAGGACTTCAGAGATCCAGCGCAGAAGTATACTAGGATCAAACATGAAGTGGAGGAAAAAACGATGGAACGTGATTCTATGCAGGCACCACTCTGCACAAGCAACATTGATGTAATAACGGCAATAAGGGATAGGCGTAGCATCCGGCGCTACACCGCCGAGTCTGTAGACGAAGCCACTCTGCATTGCATCTTGCAGGCCGGACTGGCCGCACCCACTGCCATGAATCGGCGCCCATTTCATTTTGTCGTCCTTAGGGAAAGAGACACATTGGCCCAGCTAGCAGCTGGCAAGAAGTACGCCTGGATGCTTTCCGATGCTCCTTGCGCCATTGCCATCTTAGGTGACAAAGCGATAGAGAATAGGCCTGAACACCTCTACGCAGATTGCTTCGCTGCTACGCAAAATATGCTTTTAGCCATCCACGCCCTAAAATTAGGCGGAGTATGGATTGGCGTCAGCGTGGACTCGGAATGGTATGAGCTCCTGCAGGAGGTCCTCAAGCTTCCTGAGAACATCATTCCCACCGCTGTTATCTCCCTCGGTCACCCTGCGGAAGCGCGACCGGTTCCAGACACTTGGGAACCAGAGAAGATCCACTACGAAACCTGGCAGGGAAAGTGATGAACGCACTATGTTGCCCAACTGTTAATTCTACTTTATAATGTAACAGTAATGTGAAAAAACAGTGGGCAAGGACCCAAGTCAGGAGGATTCGATGGTGACAATACTAGACGAAGCCATGATTCAAGGGGTGGACAGCGTCTTTACCAAGGCGTACAGGGAAGGCCGGGGCATCCTATACGAATTCGAAATCTATGAAATACTGAACATAATTGGTATCCAAACCCCTAAGTACCTTTTTATCAAAGAGCCTGCTGAAGTCAACGAGGCGAAACTCCAAGGGTTTGGCGAACATATGGTAGCTAAGATCGTCTCTCCTGACATTGCCCATAAGCAAAAACTAGGTGGAGTGAAGATCCTTAAATCCTGGACCGTCGAAAGTCTAAGACAGTCCATGGCAGACATGAAAGCGGAGGTCCTCTCCCATTTCAGCCAAGATGAACAGCCTACCATCGAAGGGGTTTTGCTCGTAGAATTCGTTTCCTATCATCCATCCCTTGGCAACGAGACCATGATCGGATGCCGTGAAGATGGTGAATTTGGACCTGTGATCCTGATTAGCAAGGGCGGTGATGACGCCGAGTTCTTTGCCAAGCACTATGATCCGGCCAACATTTTCCTGCCTCCCCTTCCATCTTCAGACACCCTCAGTCTACTCGAGGGGCTGAATATAGCCCAGAAATTCAGGGAGAAAGAGAACGAGGATCAGCTCAGACTAATTGCAGATGCACTAGCCAGGGTATCACAGCTAGCCCATTGGTATTCGAGTATCTCCCCAGGTAAACCTGGCTTCCAGCTCCTTTCGTTAGACATCAATCCCCTTGTCATCACTGCTGACGGATCTTTGGTCGCGATCGATGGATATGGCGAGTTTGCAGCTGTGCCAGATAAGGAGAAGGTAGCGAACCAAGTTAACACACGGCATCTAGAGATGTTCTTCAAGCCCGAAAGCGTTGCCGTCATCGGAGTATCAACGAATCTTGCCAAGCCCAATATGGCCCGGGAAATTGCCAAGCTCCTGCACAAGGCAGGGCAGGAGGAACTCTACCTTGTGAACCCTAGAGGGGGAACGATGCAGATCAATGATGTAGAGTATCCTCTCTATAAGGACTTTGCAGCGATTCCCAAGATCGTAGACCTTGTAGTTTACGTCTTACCCATTGCCAGTACAGCGGAGTTTGTCCGGGATTTGAGCGGGCGTGCGAAAGCAGTCATCGTCATTTCAGGACTCCCTGCCGACCTGGAGTATAGTCAATTCGTAGCGGAAATGGATCTAGTCCGGCCGAAAGAGTTGCGACTGATCGGCCCGAACTGCATGGGAGTATTCTTTGCTCCTGAGGATAATGGAAAGGGCGTCAATACCCTCTTTATTGAAGAAGAGAAACTGGGCTTGAAGTATTCGCCTACCAGTAACACCGCGCTCTTGACTCAAAGCGGGGCACTGGCTTTGACCTCCATCGATGCTCTGCAAGACAGCAAGGTCTTTAAAGCCATCGTCAGTTTTGGCAATCAATATGATGTCAAAATCACTGATCTGCTGGCACACTTCGCCGAGGATCCTAAGATCGATTTGATCTCCCTTTATATCGAAGGATTATCACCAGGTGAAGGCCGTCTCTTCTTTGAACTCGCTCAACAGATAGAAAAACCTATCCTGGTTTACAAAACCGGTAAGACAGAAGCAGGAGCCAAGGCAGCTGCTTCGCACACAGCAGCCATGAGCGGTAACTACGAAGTTTTCCGGGCTGCAGCCGAGCAAGGCGGTGTTGTCTTGGCGGAAAAACTAGAGGAGTTTTATGATTACCTCCGGGTTTTCTCCCTCCTTGCCAAGAAGAAGCCCCAGGGCAATCGCGTGGCAGCCATCTTTAACGCCGGCTTTGAATCCACTATCGTAGCAGACGAACTGAAGTATCTCAAACCAGCGTCCCTAGCTACAGAGACCCTAAGCAAGCTGCGAGAAACAGACGTTCACGGCTTGGTCGACCTTTCTACCGCACTCCTCGATGTGACCCCAATGGCCGATGACCAGCTCTTTACCGACTATGTAGAGCTAGTCTTACAAGACGAAAATGTCGACTGCGTCTTAGTGAGCATTGTTCCCCACTCCAATGCGCTGAAGAGTGGGCCAACAAAGGCTGGTGACCCAGATGGTATGGCCAGCCTCCTAGTAGCCCTAGGCAAGAAGTATCAAAAACCATTCGTCGTATCGGTGAACGGAGCTCGTTACTACGATGCCTTTGTCAAAGTGATGGCAGAAGGAGGCCTACCGGTATACAGAAATCCGAGAGCGGCTATCCAAGCACTTGAGACCTTTGCAAACTACCACCTAAAACTCCAATAAACCCCCAAGAGCAAGCTACAAATTCAGATTGTAGCTTGCTTTTCTCTATAGGAGGATTCTTCCAATAAGTGTGGAAAATACCGCAAATAACGAATCTGATAACCAGGGGGATTACCATGGACTATCTGCAGATCGCCAACAGCGCACCCATGTGGATTGCATCGGGTCTAGCCATTGGACTCGTACTCTTTCAAGCCTATATTTTCGCGAAAAAATCCTACAATACAGGTAAGGCCATTGGACTGAGTGACACGCAAATGAAGTCGGCGCTAAAGGGAAGCATGATTACCTCAATCGGACCCTCCTTGGTCATTCTCACTGGCTTGTTGTCCCTCCTCGTTACAGTGGGAGGTCCCATGGCCTGGATGCGGCTTTCCTTCATCGGATCCGTTATGTTTGAGCTCATGGCTGTGGGTTTCGGTGCGGAGGCGGTAGGAGTCAATCTTGGCACCGACTCTATGACCCAGTTGGCCTTTGCTAATGCGGTCTGGACGATGATTCTCGGCTCCATCGGTTGGATTATCTTTGCCACCCTGACAGCGGACAAAATGGATCGGGTTCAGGACAGGTTCTTAAAAGGAGATAAGGCCCTGCTGAAGATAATTCCTGTAGCAGCTATGTTAGGCTCCTTTGGTTCTTTAGTCTCAGGACACTTAGTCGCACTGAATAAGAACACCATTGCTGCAATAACCGGAGGCTTAATCATGGCCATTGTTGTTCCACTTGCAGAAAAGGACAAACTAAAATGGCTGAGGGAATGGGGATTAGCCATTGCTCTCTTTGGCGGAATGATTGTAGCTGCTATTTTGTAGAGGTGGAAGCCGGGAGGAGAGATTTTTATGACACAAAAAAGAGACGTTTTTGAGGGGGACTACCTCCCCTTTATCGTACGCTACGGCAAGGTGACAGGATGGTTGGGCGTACTCATGTCATTTGGCCCAGCCTTAGTTCTGGCCGTCGTTTACCGAATCATGCCGCCGACCACGGCTATTCTTACCGCCTTTATCGCCATGGCCTCAGCAGTGGGAGTCAACTGGTTTGTAGAACCCATATCCTACTTTCCCATTGTGGGAGTGGCGGGTACCTACATGGCCTTTACGTCAGGGAACATCTCGAATCTACGCATTCCCGCCGCGGCCGTTGCCCAAAGAATCGCCAGGGTCGAACCGGGTACTCCTGAAGGCAACATCGTTGCTACGTTAGGAATGGCGGTCTCTGTCTTAGTCAATACACTGATCCTCACCATAGGGGTACTAGCAGGAAGCACGATTCTAGCACGATTGCCCGCCAACGTAATTGATGCATTCAATTATCTGCTTCCATCACTATTTGGCGCCATTTTTGTTCAGTTTGCCCTGATGAAGCTAAAACTCGCCCCTATTGCACTGGGCATTGCCTTAGCATTGACCCTTATGGTCAATCTGGGTTGGTTTGACTTTCTACCAGGACGACCAACATACCTGATCACCCTCGGTGCTGTTTTTGGAACAATAGCTCTAGCGGTTGCCATGCATAAACGTGAAACAGGGAGGCCATAGATTCGTGAACAAAGAGAAACTCATCCAATATCTAGACGAAATTGCGGACCAAATTGATCAGGTAGCCCTAGAGATCTGGCACAATCCTGAGCTCTCTGGCCAAGAAAAGGAATCGGCCGATCTCTTGCGCCGAGTACTTAGAGAGCACGGATTTTCCATTAGAGAAGTTGGTGAAGGTCTTGAACACGCCTTTATTGGCGAATATGGCAGCGGTTCTCCCGTCATAGCAGTACTGGGGGAATACGATGCTCTACCAGGCCTTTCGCAGCAGTTGGATACAAGGCAGAATCCGGTGGTAAAAAACGGAGCTGGTCATGCTTGCGGTCATAATCTCCTTGGCGCCGGAGCCCTCGGAGCAGCACTGGCCATTAAGAAATATCTTGCAGAGACCGGTAAAGCGGGAACCGTCCGCTTCTATGGATGTCCAGAAGAAGAACTTCTGGTTGGTAAGGTCAAGATGATCAAAGCTGGCGCCTTCGCCGGTTGCGATCTGGCCTTAAGCTGGCATCCCATGAATGTAAATGCCACCTTGGAGAAGGCCTTTTTGGCCAACAATTCCATCAAGTTTACCTTCCATGGTATCTCCGCCCACGCGGCGCAATCACCCGAGTCGGGACGTTCAGCGCTGGATGCGGTAGAACTCATGAATGTCGGTGCCAACTATTTAAGAGAACACATTATCGATGAAGCCAGGGTTCATTACACCATCACCAATGCAGGTGGGTCGCCGAATATCATTCCAGAAGAAGCTGAGTCTTGGTATTACATTCGGGCACCCCACAGAAAAGACGTGGAGAGCATTACGCAAAGGCTCCTGAAAATCGCCCAAGGCGCGGCTCTGATGACAGAGACAACGGTGGAACATACCGTCTTAGGCGGATGCTATCACCTGCTCCCCAATAAGGTGCTGAGCGATCTAACCTACAAGAACATGACAGAGCTTAGCCCACCAAGTTACGATCCTGAGGAACTAGAATTTGCCAAGGCCCTGCAAGAATCACTCGACCCAGACATGGTCCAGGGCGAGATCAAGAAGTTTATGCCCGAAGGCGATAGTCAACCCTATGTCCACCAAGGCGTGTTAGACCAAGAGCAAGCCAAGTCGGTTGTGGTATCCGGCTCCTCTGACAGCGGTGATGTGTCCTGGATCATGCCGATGAACCTATTTCTGACCGCAAGCTGGCCACTGGGAGTACCGGCACACTCCTGGCAAGCAACTGCAGCTTCGGGAGCTTCCCTCGGAACAAAAAGTGCCCTATACGCTTCCAAGATCTTGACAGGAATCATGTATGACCTCCTGGGCGACAACAGCTTGGTTGAGGCGGCGCAGAAGGAGTTTGAGGAACGAACCCAAAACGCCAAGTACGTCAGTCCCCTCGCAGATTAGTAAGAAGAGCACCTCTATGCGGGTGCTCTTCTCTCGTCTCTGTTGCTACTTAATCAGTTTAGACATGACTTTAAACTCCGGTGTACCCGATACCTTCAAGAGATCAAACACCGCAGTCTCCGTGTTAGTGATGATCGCTCCCATCGATGCCATTTGTTCCAGCCCATTGCGATAGTTCTCCTTGCTACGGGATGCCAGGGCATCCTGAACCGCAAATACCTGATAGCCATCTTGAAGTAGATCCCTAACAGTCTGGAACACGCAGACATGGGTTTCCATTCCAGTCACTAATACCTTTCTCTTTCCCAGTTTCTCCAATGCTTCCTTGATTTCAGCAGTATAAGCAGTGAAGCTGTTCTTGCTGAAGATCTGTTCCTCATCGATGAGTTCAAGGAGATCTGCCACTGTTCGACCAAGCCCCTTGGGATACTGCTCTGTAGCCAAAACAGGGATCTGCATCTCCTTGGCCCCGCTGATCAGAATCTGGGTGTTTCGTATCACTTGATCCTTATACTTCATCACCGGCACCAACCGCTCTTGAATGTCGATGATGAGAAGGACTGTATCTTCTCTCGTTAGTGTAAATCTATCCATAGTATCTCCTTCTATGCCAGCACCTTCTTTAGTGCCCTAATGAATTCTTGGTTTTCTTCCATGGTACCAATACTGACCCTCAACCACGTTTTATAATTTTCCCCGCCGATGGGCCGAATGATAACCCCCTCTTTCAGGAGTCCGTTGAACACAGCGGTTGCGTCCTTCCCTGCACTAAAGGCAATGTGGTTCGCCTCTGTCTTGACAAACTCAATGCCCATCTTCTCAAACTCTTCGTAGAGATAGTGCTTACCTGCATGATTGTTCTCGATAATCTTGATTAAAAACTCATCATCATCTAGGGCTGCCATTGCTGCCGCTTGGGTAATCAACGTAACATTGAAGGGATTTCTGATCCGATTGATCAAACCTAAAAGCGTGGCATCCCCAATGGTAAACCCAATTCTCAGACCTGCAATTCCATAGGCCTTCGATAGAGTTTTCATGACCAACATGTTCTTGTACTTCTTTAGGAAGTCCAGACTGTCCTTGGGGTACTCTGGATGGGTAGCAAACTCGTAGTAGGCCTCATCGTAGACGACCAGCGTCTCCGGGGAAATATGCTCCAGCAAATCGATGAGTTGATCTCGGGTAAAAAACGTACCTGTAGGATTATTCGGGTTGCAGAGCCAGACTAATCTGGTCTCCGGCGTAATGACCCGCTTAAAGCCTTCTAGATCAAAGGCCATATTGTTCATAGGCACGATCTTCAGTTCAGCACCCATCATCTTGGAGGTGGAGAAATACCTCGGAAACGTAACTTCGGCCATCACAACTTGGCTGCCTGGGTCAATAAATGTCTTGGCGATCAGATCGACCATTTCATCCGAACCACAAGTAGGTAAAACCATTTCAGGGGTTACTCCATACTTAGCAGCAATTTTCGCCTTGAGCAAGGTTGCATTACCATCGGGATACAAATTGACATTATCGAGGGCCTTCATGACCGCCTCTTTAACCGAACTCGAAAAGCCAAAGGGGTTTTCGTTGGATGCAAGCTTAATCACGTGGTCTAGCCCTAATTCCCGTTTGACATCATCAATAGGTTTGCCAGGGACATATGGAGAGATGGTATCGAGTTCTTTTCGGTATCGTACCGCCATCAATCATTCCTCCTGTTTAGGTTTTGTTGCATTCGTTAGAAGATTGCCCCTTTTGTTTCTGTTTCTCGACTGAGAATTCCTCCTTTGAAGCCTTCAAAAAGGGCGTAGCCCAAGCCACGCCCCTATCTACACCACAAACTCAGAAACCAAAGACAACAAGACCCACCACGGCCGAAATAATGATAGCCTTGATCGGATCAAACTTCAGCCTGCGTACGGCCACAAAGACAGCTCCAGCAATCAGCAAGCTCCGCAGGTCAACTGGAAACCCATCTTTCTTTGCCAAGAGGGGATCATAGAGGAAGGCGGTTTCTGCGATATAAATCGCCGCCGCTCCGATTAAGCCAGCGACCGCAGGCTTGACTCCACTAAAGATAGCCTTCAGAATCGGATGATCTCGATGCACTTCCCAGAAGTTAGAGAGAGGTACAATAATCAAGAGCGATGGCAAGGCCAAGGACGCAGTTGCCAGAATGGCCCCAAGGACACCAGCGGTGCGAAAGCCTGCAAATGTCGCGGTATTCACCGCAATGGCCCCGGGAGTCATCTCGGCGATGGCAATCATATCGATAAACTCAGCTGGAGTAATCCAACCATATTTTGCAATTTCCTGTTGCATGAGGGGAAGCATGGCGTAGCCGCCACCCACGGTGAACATACCGATCTTAAAGAAGCCGGCAAACAAGTGCCAAAATGCCATTAGCATCAGTCTTCCGCCCTCCCTTTTGCTCCAAAGTAGTACACCAAGAAACCAGCGAGGGCGCCGCCGAGAATAATCACAATAGCATGGATTTCGGTAAAGGCACTCAAGACAAAGGCAGTTAGAGCGATGGCATAGGCAGGCTTGTCCTTCAGGCTAGCCAAAGCAATTCTGACTGCAGCAGCGGCCACAAGGCCAACCACAGCGGCCCTGATGCCGCTAAAGGCTTGCAGTACATACACGCTTTTCATAATATAGTCAAAGTAAGAAGCAATGGCCATAATTACAAGCAAAGAGGGCGCCATCACCCCAGCTGCAGCTACCACTGCTCCCCTAACTCCCGCCAAACGATTTCCGAGAATGATTGAGGTGTTAACGGCAATGACACCAGGCACTGACTGGGCCAAGGCGTAGATCGATAAGATCTCCTCCTTATCTGTCCAGCCCTTCTTGTCAATGACTTCCCTCTCGATCAAGGGCAACATGGCATACCCGCCCCCGAACGTAAAGAGACCGATTTTGAACCAGGCTACAAACAGCTCCCTGAGGGTGGCCGTCGCCTGTTTTTTTCTCTTCTTTGGTTGCATTACACTGTCCCTTCTACACATCAAGCGTCTACCGTTCTTGAGGGCTAGCCCTTGGTCGCGGACGTTAGACCTTCTTTGCTGATAAAGTACTTCGATAAGGTCAAGAAGAGCGTGATCATGGGGATACTGGCCATAACTGCAACCGCCATCATAATACCTTCATCACTATGGGTCTCTGCCATAAACTTGGTAATATAAAGGGGAATGGTCTTCATCTGATCACTCTGAACTACAAGTAGAGGCCACAAGAGACTATCCCACTGCGAACGGAAGGCGAGAATGGCCAAGGTAGCCACAGCTGGACCTGAACTTGGCAGGACAATGGTACCAAAGATCCTCAGTTCACCGGCTCCATCGATTCTTGCGGCGTCGAGGATCTCGTCAGGAAACGTAATTAAGAACTGACGCATCAAGAACACACCGAAGGCATTGGCCAAAAACGGTATGATTAGGCCAGCGTATGTGTCCTGTAATCCCATTCGCATGGCCACCATGTACAGGGGAATCATAATGGCTTCAAAGGGAATCATCATTGTGGCCATAATCAGCATGAAGACAAGATTTCTTCCCTTAAACTTGAACTTCGCCAAACCGTAGCCGGCCAGGCAAGAGAAGATGACAGTGAAGAAGGAAACTGTACCCGCAACGATGAGTGAGTTGAGGGCATTGCGAATGAAAATGAAGTCACCCTCTGGTCCTCTCAGGGCATTCCAGAAGTTCGGCCAATAGATACCACTTGGAATCCACGGGTAGGGCATGCGCAGAATATCCCGGGCAGGCATGGCCGAGGCGGTAAGCATAAAGACTAGTGGAACAATAATCAACAGACAAGCAACAATGAGTATGAGCCACATGAGGGCCGAGAACATCTTTTCCAGATACCATGATTTCGTCTTATGAGCGTTCATATTTATCCTCCTCCTATCACCATGATTACATGTAAGAGACGTCCTCAGTACGGGACACTCTCAGCTGTAACCAGGTGAAGGTAAACATCACGATGAACAATAAGATACTCATGGCGGTTGCCCGTCCAATCCGATAGTCTTTGATCGCGGTGTTATAGATATTTAGCGTAATCACATTGATCGGCCTCGTTGGTGCCCCTGCCGAAGTGAACATGTATTGAGTACTAAAGGTCTTTAGACACTGAATCATCGTCATGATGGAAACTAGGATCGTCGTTGGCTTCAGAAGCGGGAATGTGACATGCCAGAAGAGCTTCCAGCGATTTGCTCCGTCGATCAGGGCTGCTTCATTCAGCGTATCGGGAATGGCTCCGATACCGGAGACAAACATGACGGTGAAGTAACCGATGTACTTCCAAAAGTATACGACAATCGTTGAGAGTCGAAGCATACCCGCAGTGGATAGCCAGTTATAGTTCACTCCCGTTGTACCCAATAAAGCGTTCATGCCCTGGTTAGCTAAGCCTCTGGGGTCAAAGATCAAGAGCCAAATCATTGCTGCAACCACGGATGACAGCACTGCTGGTGAATAAAAGGCCATCTGAAAAAAACGCCGAAGTCGGCTAATAGACATGAGAAGGATGGCTAAGATCAGGCTGAATACCACAAGGGGTACAAACGTTCCGGCAGTGAAGATTAATGTGTTTTGCACCGACAGCCAGAATTCACGGGAGCGGAACAAATAGGTATAGTTATTCCACCCAACAAAGCTCGGGGGTCTAAGTGATAGTAGGTTCCGATTGAAGAAACTCTCATAGAAAGCATTGATAATTGGATAGAAACTGAAGGCAGAAAACAAAATCAAAGAAGGGGTTACAAAAACCCACCCCCATCTTGCCTTCTTACGTTCCATACTGAATCCCTTGTTCTTACGCATTAGTTCTCCCTCCAATAAAAAAGAGAATCAAGAAGCCCGAGTGTTAACCCGGGCTCTCTTCATCCGAAGCACGGTGCCTTAGTACGAATCGTCAAGAACCTCTTGAATGCGCTCACGAAGTATATCTAGAGCTTCTTCGGAAGGCATATTCGAAAGCATGACACTTTCGATGGCTTCTTTAATGAAACGCTCGAACTGGAAGCCGTTTTCATGCAAGAAGACCATGTGGCTCTTGGCCATATCAGTCATAAATACAACCATGTATGGCAGTTCCATATATCTTGGATCGTCGAGCAAGTCTTGACGAGGTTGAATAATGTTTACGGTCTCAAGGTACTCCCAACCGTGGTCAAGCATGTAGGCGATAAACTTCCATGCCCAGTATTGCTTCTCTGCGGAGGCCTGAGCATTTACCATCATGAAGTGACCATAGTAAGAGCATCTTACGTCTTTAACTGCGTTTTCGAATACTGGGTATGGAACAACCATCCATTCCCCACTGTCGTAGAACTCAGGGTTATCAATTCTGATCCGTCCCTGTTGATAGAAACCAGTCAGACACATGCCGATATCATTGTTATCCATATTAAAGATCTTACGGGCCGACGTATAGGTTGGGCTTCCGAGGTTGCGTCCATGTGGACCAAAGGTTCTAAACCACTCAAAGACCTGAATCCAAGCCTCATCATTTACAATAGCAGTCTTGCCATCATCGCTGAGCAATTGACCGCCAAGCTGTTCGACCATGGGTAGCATAGCTACTAAGTAGTAAGGATAACGGAAGTCAAAACCGCGACGTGTAATGATCTCGCCATTACGCAGTGTCAGTTTATCAGCAACTTCGATCATCTCTTCCCATGTCTTGGGATAATCCTTCTCGGGGTCAAGACCTGCGTCCCGGAAGACATTCTTGTTGATATACAAAGACCAGTTCGTCAGTTCAAGTGGCAAACCATAGATTTGGCCATCCATCATGACGGTATCAAAGGTACCGGCCATGTACTGGCTGACAAGCTCTTCAGCATTTGCGTAGCCAATCGCTTCATAGTTAACTGGGGCTACCCTATGATGCATCATATAGCCGTACTCTTGCTCGATGGGTAGGTTGAAGAGGTCAGGGGCGTTATTAGCAGAAAACGCCGTCAACATCAGATCCCCCATCTTACTAGCTTCGTTAACAACTCTCTTGATGGTGACATTAGGATACAGAGCTTGGAACTCTTCAATGTAGCGATTTTCAATAATGGTGCGATTATCGTCGGTATGGGTCCAGTATGTCAGTTCAATGTTCTGGGCACCCACTACATTGGTTGCGATAATTAGGGACAATACGATAAATAACAACATCGAGGTCTTCTTCAAAATGATTCTCCTTTCCATATTTAGCAGATCAGAACCCGGCACTACCCTCCAGTACCACCCTCCTTCTATTTTTGTAACATCTAAATGATAACCCAAACAGAACGTACACACAATACGAGATCTGTTAACTTCATTATTCTGCACTACATCCTCACCCTCCTCCTGAAAGACAGTGCTAGATTATTCCTTCCCGTGAACATTTGCACAAACCAAAGAAAAGGAGTTTTTTATGCGATAATAGAATTTAAGGGAGATAGTATCTATTATTTACCATACCTATGGGGAGGAAGACTTGTGCTACGAATCGAACGAGGGCAGCGCGTGTTCAACTTTTCACCGCAGAATACGCCAGTGGCTTATGCTTCAAGCGGAGATACCGTTGTTTTTGAGACATTTGATTGCTACAGTAACCAAATCACCTCTGAAAACCAAGTTATCAAGTCGAGGGGTTGGGATTATACCAATCCCGCGACGGGTCCCCTTTATGTACACGGCGCCATGCCAGGGGATATACTCAAAGTCGAGATTCTCCATATTGGGCTAGACTCCCAAGGAGCGATGCGCGTTGGGCCCGGAGGCGGTGCTTTAGGGCATGTTCTGGAGGAGCAAAGAACGAAAATCATCCCTGTTTCAGATGGAGTGGCTAAATTCAATCACAGGCTGAGTCTGGAGGTAGACCCCATGATCGGTGTCATCGGGACAGCCCCAAAAGAAGGGGCAATTCCAACAAGCACACCAGGACCCCATGGGGGAAATATGGACTGTAAGCGCATCGGAGAAGGTTCCGTCCTCTACCTTCCCGTCAATGTTCCAGGTGCCCTACTCGCCATGGGCGATGTTCACGCCTTGATGGGAGACGGTGAAGTGATCATCTGCGGAATTGAAATCGCGGCAGAGATCACGGTGAAAATCCAAGTGCTCTCTGGCCTATCCCTACCCTTACCCATGGTTGTATCTGGCGATCAGATCATGACGATTGCCTCAGAAGAAACACTCGATCAAGCCTCTGTGACAGCGACAGAGATGATGCATCAATTCATTCGAGAAGCACTAAACATGGACCCGCAAGAGGCAGGAATGCTCTTGTCGATTGTGGGCAACCTACATATCTGTCAAATCGTGGATCCCTTGCTGACCGTCCGTATGGAATTTCCGCTTTGGATCCTAGAGCAGTATGGATATCTTATACCATAGCGTCTCATCATCATGATGATTGGGGGGATACTTGTGAAGACTTACCCTTGCTGTAGGCTCCAAATCGGTCTTTTGGGTTCTTTTTATCTAGTCGTTGGACAAGATGAGGTGAGAGACGAAGACTGGAAGTCAAAGAAAGCCCTGACCATGCTCAAATACCTTGCCGCAAAACGCGGGCAGAAAGTCTCTGCAGACGTTTTGATCGACTTACTTTGGCCCGATAACGAAGATATCGACAGTACGAGCAATCTACATACGGCAGTCTGGTTTGCCCGCCGCATGCTCACCTCGAAGGCGGATCCTGAAGCCGAATCTCCTCTGCACTATGCCAATGGATCCTACTGGCTCGAGTTGTCCCTGGGATGCCTTGATCTAGACCAGTTTGAGGAACATGTCCAAAAATCGCGGCAACTCTTCAAGAGTAAGCCTGAAGAGGCCCTCCTGCACTGCGAGTCTGCCCTAGAACTCTACAGAGATGACTTCCTTAAGGAGGATGTCTATGACGAGTGGACAATCTCCTACCGCGAAGAATATCAGGAGCAATACTTCGAACTCATCCTACGATCCGCAGAGCTTTTGATGGACCATCGCGGCGATCTCCAGGGAGCCATCGCAATTTTGCGTTCAGCTGTCCAAAAGGATCAATACCGGGAAGAACTCTATCAAATGGGAATCAAGTTCTACATTTTGGCTGATCGACATGTGGATGCTGTGAATCTTTACAAGCGGTACAGCAAGATGCTTATGGATGAATTTCAGCTTCAACCTAGTAGGGCAACCCAGGAACTGATTCGCCAATTACACGATCACCGAGATAGCCGCGAACCAGTCTATAGTGTGGACTTGACGGTCGAGCCTACGACTGGAGCCTATGTCTGTGACCGAGACACACTCCAGGTCATCTTAACCAACGAGCAGCGGCGAATCACAAGGGGAGGCAATGCGTTTTCCATCCTTGTGGTTACGAACAAGAAGGATGGGAACAAGCAAAATCGACAGATGCAAGCTATCTATCACATCCTGCAGCGATCGCTGCGAAGCTCCGATCTCATTAGCCAATATTCGGACGACCACATCGTCGTCTTTCTACCTGATACAGAAGCTGCAGAGGGTAAAGCGCTTTTCCGCAGACTCCGCAAGAAGTTGCAAGAAAAGAGCGTGGATATCTCTACCCTCTCTTTCACTCTCCACGATAGTGAACATCTAGAAGAAATGCAAAACGCCTTGACATCGCTTCTAACTGGATAACTAACATAGCTCAGCCCTACCCGGAAGGCATTTGTGCCGACCGGGTATTTTTTTGAGTAAATTTCGAGTGGAATTCGAGTCATTGTTAAGTAACTTACTTATAATTAGATCAAAAGCTTGTTGGAGGTGATCATCCCACGCCAGACACTTTGCCAAAATGGATAGTACTTAAAAAAGCTAGTACTTCAAATGCCGAACTCTTTGGAAGCGAAGACCTATGACTCTCTAACTGGTCACCAATGGAGTCGTAGCGAGCTAGGGTGAAACCGGCCAAGGATCTACAACCAAAGAGGAGGATTTATAGTGAAAAAACTATTTGTGTTAACTCTAGTCGTAGTGTTGGGACTATCAGGATTTGTACAGGCTGCTAATAATGCCACAATCATACAGACGGGCGATGATAACGAAGCGCTGATCACGCAAGAAGACGATGGTCATAATGCCGGAATCGGTCAACTTGGCGATGACAACGAGGCTGAGATCTCCCAAAGCGGTTCTAGCGATACGGCCCTCTTACTCCAGGACGGCGACTTTAACACCGCCACAATCGAGCAAGACGCAACCACAGCCTGGGCCGTGGGAGGTCAGGCCGGAGACGACAACTTCCTAGAGATAAGCCAGGAAGGCGAAGGCAGCCAAGCCCTCGTAGTCCAAACTGGGGACTCTAACTTCGCAGATGTGGACCAAGAGGACGACGACAACATTGCTTCAGTTGCGCAGACAGGTGATTTTAACACAGTCTACGTCGATCAAAGTAGTGATGGTAGCACCGCTACAGTTGAACAAACAGGCGACTTTAACTTGACTGATATTGAACAACGTGGCGATGGTACAACTGCCACCGTTAGTCAGACTGGCGACTACAACGAGGCTTATGTAGAACAGGCTGGGCCTGGTGATGTGACAACAATCGCCCAGGATGGGGACGATAACTACGCCACAGTAGAGCAAACTGGTGTTGGCATCCTTGGCTTCCCCAACACAACGACAGTGTCCCAAACTGGTTTCGATAACTACGCCAGAGTTCTGCAAAGGACCATTGGGATCATAACGGGTGGCAATACTGCTACCATTAGCCAGCTTGGTGACGAGAACGAGGCTGAAGTGCTCCAGGCTAGCATTGATTTATTCCCAGGTGGTAACACAGCTACGGTAACCCAGGAAGGCGACGGACATGATTCGCTCGTTTCCCAAGACGGTACCTTTAACGTCGCAGAAGTAACGCAATCGAGTACCCTCAGTAGCCACATAGCCACAGTGATTCAAGAAGGCGTGTCCAACGTAGGTCGTGTCAGACAGATGCAGGGCCTAACAACCTCCGCCACCGCCATTGCTGACCTCTTCCAAGATGGCTGGCTCAACGAGGCTGACATCGTCCAAGGCGATCACCGTTATGCACGGAATGGAATGCTAGCCAACGTCTACCAAGATGGCGACCGCAACTACGCTTCCATCATCCAGGACCGTGGTCCTGCCTTTGCCTGGATCACGCAAGAGGGTGACTCCAATGAGGCCTACCAGACTCAGGATAAGGACAAAGAAGGTCACACCATGGAAGCAACAATTGAGCAGTACGGTAACAGAAACTATGCTGAACAGACCCAGGTTGCTCGGGAAGGTTTCAAAGCGTATATCTACCAAACTGGTAACGATAATTATGCCACCCAGCTGCAAGACCATGGTAGCAATTATCCTAATAGCACTTGGAACGTCGCTACAACGACCCAGACGGGTAACCGGAACGAAAGTTCCATTATCCAAACTGGTGATGTTGCCACTGCTACCCTCTCTCAGATCGGTAACGACAACTTCGGTTACATTACCCAAAGCGGTGCAACCAGTGTAGGTAATCTGGAACAGCTCGGCAATAACAACTCTGGAGGCATCATCCAATAGCGCAACCGCACACGAACTACAGGCGAAGGGGTTTTCAACCTCTTCGCCTATCCCTACCAACTTCCCCCGATCCTGGAGGGACGCACTCAGTTTAGGAGGATAATCATGAGCCATACAAAAATCAAGTCGACCATTGTGATCGTACTTTTGCTAGGGCTCAGCATCTTTGGCTTATCTCCGGAACTTGCCTTGGCTGACGACACTTTGGAGGCTTACATCTACCAAGAAGGCGCGGACAACGATGGGTTGATCAGGCAAGAAGCCCAAGATAACTTGGCATACCTATTTCAAGTAGGAAGCAATAACACCGGTTATATTTATCAAGAGGGACAAGACAATATAAGTTGGCAAATTCAAACGGGTCAATCCAACGTAGCCTATGCAGAAATCCTAGGGAACTCTAACCTTACTATTCAGACCCAGATTGGCGACTCCAATGACCTGTATCTTTGGCAAAGCGGGAACTACAATCGGCTCATCCAAAGTCAAATCGGCTCTGAAAACCTAGCCCATGCTCGGATAACGGGGAGCAGAAACGCTGTCTCGCAAAGTCAAGTAGGCACGAAGCACAGCTCCCGCATCACAATTACCGGCGATAACAACACTGTTGACCACGTCCAAATAGGCTTTGGAACGGAGTTGATTCTTG